>CAXUKK010000037.1:0-11812 GCA_964251455.1 uncultured Enterovirga sp. | reverse complement strand
CCTGCCTTTCCTGCGTCGGGGTGGCCCCGTCGCCGCAATCCTCGATGAGGTGATCAGCGCCGTCCGCCTGCGCCGGATCGAGATCGCCCGGCACGAGCGGCCGATGCTGGAGCGCGGGCTCGCGGGCGAAGACTTCGCCCGGGTGACGATCGAGCCGAAGCGCCGGCGCAAGCTCGAGCGGCAGCGCCGAAGGCTGGAGGACGAGGGAAGTCTCGTGTTCCACATCGCCACGTCCGAGGACGAGGTGGCGGCGGGCGTCGAGGCATTCCTCGAACTCGAAGGATCCGGCTGGAAGGGACGCCTCGGCACAAGCCTCAACAACGCACCGGGGGCCGCGGCCTATATGCGCCAGGTCGCCCGGGACATGGCGCGGCGAGGTCAGTTTCGAGTCGCAACCCTTGTCCTCAACGGGCGCCCGATCGCGGCCGGGCTCGTGGCGATCGCCGGCTCCCGGGCCTTCTACCTGAAGATCGCGTATGACGAGGCGTACGCGAAGCTCTCGCCCGGCATCCTGCTGACCCTCGACTTGAGCTGCGAGTTGCTTGGCGACCCTCTGATCGCGGAGACGGACTCGCTCGCGGTCGCCGACCATCCTCTCTATCGGGGCCTGTGGCTCGCCCGCCTTCCGATCTCGTCGGAGATCATATCGACGCGCACGGGAGGCGGGGCGATGTTCCACGCAGCCGTAGGCTTCGAACGGGCGCGCGACCACCTGCGGCAACGCTCGAAGCCGCTCCGTGACAAGCTTGTCGCCCGGGTCAAGGGAAAGCGCACGGTCGAACCTCCGGCCGAAACGGGCGACTGAGCGCGGGGTCAGCTCGCCATCGCCGGCCGCTCGTCTAGTCGGACGAGGGGTGACATGAGCACCATCACGGCTTGCGCCAGGAACAAGGCGCCTGCCACCAGCAGGCTCGCCTCGGCACCGGCAAGCGCGCCTACGCCAGCGCCGATCGCGGCCCCGAGCGGACGAGCCCCGTAGCTCATGATGTTGATGGCGGACACGCGCCCGAGCAGGTTTGGCGGCGTGACGAGTTGCCGAAGCGTCGTCGTCGAGATGGTCCACTGGATCGGACCGATCCCCAGCAGGAACCACCCGAAGGCCGCAAGCCAGGGCCAGGGCAACCAGATTGTGAGGGCGAGAACGGCCGCTGCAAGGAAGCCGACGACGGGCCCGAGTCCCAGCACGGTTCCGAACCGAAGCCGATGCACGAGCCGGGCCGACGAGAGCGCACCCGCGATCATGCCCGACCCGTAGGCGGCGAGCGTGAGCCCGACGCCGGTGGCCGACAGCCCGAGATGACGGACGGCATAGGGCACGAAGACCGCGAGCAGCACGAAGAATGCCGTGTTGAACACGATCTGCGTGATGAAGACCGGCCGCAAGAGCGGATGGGTGATCACGAAGCTCGCACCCTCGGCGGTATCGCGCAGCGGATGCCGCCGCGGGACCGGCAAGCGAGACGGCTCCCGAACTCCGACCAGGAGAAGCACCGCCGCGAAGGACAGCGCCGCAGCGCACGCGAAGGCCGTCGACGCGCCGGCCCATCCGACGAGCGCTCCGCCGAGTGCCGGCCCTCCCGTGAAGGCAATGGTGCGCGCAAGCTCGATGCGGCCATTTGCGACGGGCAGATGCGTGGGCCGGACGAGGGCCGGAACGAGAGCCGGCGCAGCCACGCTGTAACCGACGGTCCCGCACGCCCCGAGAAATCCGAGAAGCGCGAGAAGCGGGAGGTTGAGCCAGCCCCCGACCGAGAGCGCGATGATGGACAGGAGCGAGACCACCCGGAGCGCCTCGGCGGCCGCCATCAGCCATGGTCGCGAGACCCGGTCGGCAACAAGGCCGATCGGGATTGCGAACAGCACGAAGGGGAGCGTCTGGGCGACCTGGAGCAGTCCCGCCCTGCCCTCGTCGGCTCCGAAGGCGAGCACCGCGATGATCGGAGAGGCTGCAAGCGCGATCTGCTCGGCGGATTGCGCCGCGAGGTTCGACCAAGCCAGCCGCCGGAAGGCGGCTGGAAGTGGCGAGGTGCTGAAGTTCGGCAAGGATGAGATCCGGAGCGGCAGATCTCAGCGGTTCAGCACGATGCGCAGCCTGCCGCATTCCGTTTCCTGTGGCTCCGCGCGCCGCCGCACAATGGCCCGCAAGGGCCGCCTGCCCCGCAGCCGCGACACTGGACGTGGCCACCTGCACCGTCTAAGCCGCGACCCTTCCCGAGCCTCAGCAATGACCAGCGAACGCCTTTCACTACCGAAGGACCGGATACACGTGCTCCTGCTGGAGGGTGTGAACGATTCTGCGGTCGAGCTGATGCAGAGCGCCGGATACACGAACATCGTCCGCACGAGCCGCGCGCTCGATCCGGAGACGCTGAGGGAACAGCTGGGTCGCGTCCACATCCTCGGGATCCGCTCTCGCACGCAACTGACGGACGCGATCTTCGGCGCTGCGCCGCGGCTGATCGCCGTCGGCTGTTTCTCGGTCGGGACGAACCAAGTCGATCTTGCCGCTGCCACGAGGCGCGGCGTTCCAGTCTTCAACGCCCCGTTTTCTAACACCCGCAGCGTGGCGGAGCTCGTTATTGGCGAGATCGTCATGCTGTTCCGCCGTATCGCTCCGCGCTCGCAGGCGGCGCATGCCGGGCGCTGGGATAAGTCGGCCACGAACTCCGTCGAGGTCCGCGGCAAGACGCTCGGCATCGTCGGCTACGGCAATATCGGCTCGCAGCTCTCAAACCTCGCCGAGGGCATGGGCATGCGGGTGATCTACTACGACACGACCGACAAGCTCCGGCATGGCAACACGGAACCCGTCGCCACGCTGCAAGAGCTCCTCGCGTCGAGCGATGTCGTCAGCCTGCACGTGCCGGAGACGGCGGCCACGCACGGCATGATCGGCGAGGCCGAGATCCGCGCCATGAAGAAGGGCGCCTACCTGATCAACAACTCGCGCGGCACGGTCGTCGATCTCGACGCGCTCGCGGCAGCGCTGAAGGACGGACACCTGCGCGGGACGGCGATCGACGTCTTCCCGGTCGAGCCCGCCTCCAATGCCGACGCGTTCGTCACCCCGCTGCAGGGGATCGAGAACGTGATCCTAACCCCTCACATCGGCGGTTCGACCGAGGAGGCGCAGGAGCGGATCGGGGCTGAGGTCGCCCGCAAGCTGATCGACTATTCCGATGTCGGCTCCACGGTCGGAGCCGTGAACTTCCCGCAGGTGCAGCTGCCGACGCGGCCGACCGGCACCCGCTTCATGCAGGTGCAGCGCAACCTTCCGGGCATGCTTGGACGGCTGAACGAGGTGTTCGCGAAGCGCGGCATCAACATCGCCGCGCAATATTATCAAACCGACGGCGAGGTCGGTTACGTCGTCGTCGAAGCCGATGCGACCGGCTACGAGCAGGCGACCGAGATCATCGAGGAGATCCGCGCCCTCGAAGGCACGATCCGGGCGCGCCTCCTCTACGAGCGCCGCTGAACCGGCTCAGCGCCGGGCGCAGACTTGAAGCTGGTACCTGAGATCCTGCACGGCGTTGGTGAGCGCGCCCGTATTCTGCGGCGTCTCGGACCGGAGCGCGCTCAGCCGGCGGGCCGCCGCCGCCACCTCCGGGTCGCCGTCACGGATCAACGCCGGGAGTTCCACGCTCGCCGCTGGACCATTGCCATCCACCTGCGTTGCGATCCTGGCGCAGTCGGCGCTCGATAGCGGGGCCGCACTCGCCGCTCCGCAATACGCAATCAAGGCAAAAGCCAGCATCGTCGATCTCATCTACGTTCTCTTCCCGCTCGGCGTTAACGGCCAAATCAGCCCTGATGAGCCGCATCTCGGCGGCTATCGCGCTTCTTAGATCGCCCGGAAAACCAGGAATGTAAGAACCGCGCCTCTCTTAAATCTGCTGGATCGCGTGTTTTGGCCGACCGACTATGTTACGGTTGGACTGAGAAGGATTCATCATGAGCGTGTTCATCGTCCAGCTGCGCAACCCGACTACACGGATGTGGGGAAACCAGGCTGAAGTGATGGCCGAGTCTCCGAAGGAGGCTGCCGAGAACGCCGCCGGCTGCCCCCTTCGAGCAGGGGTAGGCGGGCGCGCTGACCTGCGGGCACGTGTCTGGGCGGTTCCATTCGGGACACAGCCCGAGATACCCTTTTACGTGTGTGAAGCAACTCCCGCCCAAAGCTGAGCCGGGCCGCTCCAACGATGGCAAGAACCTGTACGATGATGAGGTCCCCGTGGATGTAATTGTGGTCCGGTCCGCGAGTGGAACGGTCTGGACGCTGACCGACCTGCTCGGCCGCCCGATGGGCCAGGTCGAGACGGGCGAAACCGGTCTTTTCACGGTTGCTCCGGCCGGAGGTGCGATCGACACGATGGCCGACATGAACAAGGGGCCGTTCGCATCCCTTGACCTCGCCCTGGCGGAGATCGAAAAACACACGCGCGGAAGTTGCCGGCGCGATCCTGCGCAGGACGAAGCCTAGCCACTCGCAGACGGCAACCTTCTGCAATCACCTCAGGCGGACACCAATGCGAATCCTCGTCGGCTGCGCCATGACCTACGAGTTTCCGCAGACGACGCCGATCATCGCGACCCTGAACGTGCACTCGTCTCGGGTTTCCGACCTCGAGAAGCCCGACTTCCTGGTGACGACCCCGGCAGTTTCAGTCTGGGGTTACCGCGACACATTCGGCAATTGGTGCAACCGTCTCGTGGCGCCTGCGGGGCGATTTTCGCTGCGGACAGAAACGGTCGTTCGAGACAGCGGCGACTGGGATCGGACAGACCCCGGGGCGCAGCAGTCCGCCGTCGAGGACCTGCCCGCCGAAGCCCTCCTCTTTTTGCTCGGAAGCCGGTATTGTGAGACCGACCGCCTGTCCGAGGCTGCGTGGCAGCTTTTCGGTTGGACGCCCCCCGGCTGGCAGCGCGTCGAAGCGATCTGCAACTACGTCCACGGCCACATCGCCTTCGGCTACGAACATTCCCGCGCAACCCGGACGGCGGCCGAGGCCTTCGAGGAGCGACGAGGCGTGTGTCGCGATTACGCGCATCTGGCGATCGCGTTCTGCCGCTGCCTGAACATCCCGGCGCGCTATTGCACAGGGTATGTCAGCGATATCGGGCTCCCGCCTCCGCACGCGCCAGGGGATTTCGCCGCCTGGATCGAGGTCTATCTCGGCGGGCGCTGGCACATGTTCGACCCGCGCAACAACGATCCGCGCATCGGCCGAATCCTGATCGCCTACGGCCGGGATGCCGTGGACGTCCCGCTCACGCTGACGTTCGGTCCGAACCAACTGGTCGACTTCAACGTGACAACCGAAGAGATCGTCGAGCCGTCACATTGACCGCAGTCGGCCTATTTCGTGATGCGCTTCGGCGCGATCGGGTCGCTTGCCGGAAAGGTCTCCTCGACGGCCTCGTCGAGGAGTTGCTCCTGGCGTTCATCTAGATCGTCGCCCACCTTCCGGTCAGCTGGCGCATTCTTGGCGGCGAGATCGGCCAGAGATTGCCCGGAACCGCGCAGCGCCTTTTCTTCCTCGGGCGAGAGCTGCTTGCGCCACTCCGTACCGCTACCCTGTTTGTCATTCGTCATGGTGCTGACCCTGCCAAATTGCTGAGGCAACTGACCTTAGCGCCGGGCGTTCCCCGCGGCGCCGATCTCAAAGCAGCTGGTCGGCCCTGATCGGCAGCGCCTGCACCCGATTGCCGGTCGGATGACAAATCGCGTTCGCGATGGCTGCCGCGGTTCCGCGATGCCGGGAAGTCGGTCCGAAAGCCTCCCGGCATATTTCGGTCAGATGTCTTTTACCGCCGAGCCTGCGCAGTGCTGCTGAAACGTGAGCTCGGTATTCTCTCCTCATGGCCGCTCGGAACGAGCAGCCGAAGAGGAGAGAACGATGACAAGTCTCAATATTAAAGCTTGCGCTGGTCTTGCCGCCCTAGCCTTCGGCTTTTTGGTTATTGCCGCGCCAGCGCAGGCAAAGCCGAAATTCTACGCCAAACCCTACGGTTACCATCACCATGGGTACGGGTATGGCTACGGCGCCCCGCTTGCGGCCGGGATCGTCGGTGCGCTTGCTCTCGGGACCGTAGCGGCGGCCGCCGCGGGCGAGCCCAGCTGCTACTTCGAGGAGCGCGAGCGGATGGACCGGTTCGGCAACGTCTATGTCAGACAGGTTCGCGTCTGCGATTGAGCGCAGGATGCCGATGGAGCCGTGAGGGGCCCCGCAACCCGGAGCGGGGCTCGTCAGGCCAGAATCGGCGAAACAGCCGAGAAACACGTCCCTGCTACTCGGCACGACAGGCGACTTGGAGAGGCGACATGAGAGCACTGGCCCGGTTACTTGGCCTCAAGCCTCAAGATGCAGTCTGCACGGACGAGATCCGCGCCGCCCGTGTGGCCGAAATCCGCCAGCTCCTGGCAGAGATTGCGGAACGCCCGCTTCGTGCCGTGCCTGACGCAGACGGGTCAGATCTTCCAGGACGGTGATCAGGCGGCCTGCTCGGCCGACAGGTTCATCATGCCGCCCGGCGCTTCGGAGTCCGTGCGAGTGACGGCGACCCCGACCGTCATTTCGAGGAAGTCGCCCGGCAAGCCGATGAAGGTCCCCGATACCGGAACTGCCTGCTCCGGATCGCGCACGACCGCGACGCGGATCAGGTTCCGGTTTCCGACCGATCCGGCGGTCGGGTCGAAGTCGATCCAGCCCGCGCCCGGAACATAGACCTGCAGCCAGGCATGGGTGTGCCCGCCCATCAGGGCGCGTTCGGGATCGTCCGACGGCACGTAAAGGTAGCCAGAGGCAAAGCGCGCCGCGAAGCCGAGAGACCGGACGGCTTCCGCCATTAGAACGGCGAAGTCGCGGCACGACCCGGTCCCAAGGCGGAGGGTTCGGAGCGGCTCCTGTATGCCCTTTTGAAGGCGACGCCGGTAGCTGAAGTCCCGTCGGATACGTGCCGTCAAGCGCGTCAGAAACCCGACGCTGTCGCGCTCCGGATCCTCGTCGAGGATCGCTCGCGCCCAGCGATCGATCCTGTGCTCGGGATCGGTATGTTGCCGCTCGATAAAGCGGGCAAGATCCGGCATCTCCTCCGCGCCGTGCGAAAACGGGCAGGCCCTCGCATGGTCGGCAACGCGGATCGACTCAGGACGACAGGCAGTCTGCTCGACCTCGAGATGGGCCTCGAACCGCAACTCCCGCGAGCGCGGTTCGAATCGCGCCCGGCCGACGAGATTGCCCGACGGATCTTCGGACCAGCTTAGTTCAAGCGGATCCGGGTGGATCTCGAGGCGGGCGGAAAGGCTGCGCTGGTCGTGGCTCTCGCGCGCGCGCAACATGATGCGGTGGTCGCCGAAGGCAACCGGAGACGCGTACCGATAGGTCGTGACGTGGCGGACGGAATAGGTCGGCATCGCGCAAGCCCTTCGAACGGTCGATAGCAAATTCCGAGCCGAGGTGCTGTACAGCCCGGCCATGGGACCATCCGCCGCCGCACTCCTCTCGCCCGACGAGCCCTCACCCGTATCGGTTGAGCGGAGCCATGGCCAATCCCCGTTCCTACTCGCCTGCGATCATGCGGGGCGGCGGATTCCGACAAGGCTTGGCCGTCTGGGTGTCTCCGACCGGGAACTCGACCGGCATATTGCGTGGGATATCGGGATCGCCGCGACATCGCGCATCCTGGCCGCGGCGCTGGACGCGACCCTGATCGAGCAACGCTATTCGCGGCTGGTCGTCGACTGCAACCGTCCCCCCGCCGCGCCCTCCTCCATCCCTCAGGTGAGCGAGACGACTGCCGTGCCCGGCAACGTCGGATTGTCCGAGTCGGAGCGGGAGGCACGATTCGCGGAGATATTCCGACCCTACCACGACCGGATCACCGCCGAGATCGCTCGGCGATCGGCCGAGGATCAGCCGACCGTGCTGGTCGCCATGCACAGCTTCACGCCTGTCTACAAAGGCGAGGCGCGGCCCTGGCATATCGGTACGCTCTACGGCCGAGATGGTCGGCTGGCGAGATCGCTCTACGAGTTGCTCGTGCGCGAGAGGCGCTTCACGGTCGGCGACAACGAGCCTTATGCTGTGTCGGACCAGAGCGACTACACGATCCCGGTACACGGCGAGGGACGCAGCCTGATCCATGTCGGCATCGAGATCCGCCAGGACCTGATCACCGAACCGGCTGGGCAGGCGGAATGGGCGGACATCCTGTCGCGGCTCCTGCCGGACGCACTGGCGGCGGTCGCGTAGCCGCCATCCGATATCGGGCAGGCAACGGAGAGGACGCTTCGGGCGTTCTCGTCAGTGAGTGTGGGGGACACGCGCGACGACGATGGACAGCTACGACATTCTCACCCGCTTCGAACGGCAGGCGGACGGGACCTGGATCTGTCGCGAGCCGGTCACCGTCCAGACGGCGCACGGTCCCGTGGCCGTCGAGCCAGGCATGGCCTTCACCTATGGTGAGAGGGTCGACGACGTCGATCTGGCCGAACTCCTGGAGCGGCTCGGAGCACAGCACGGCTCCTGAGGACCGCGGGCTTGTGAAGCGGCCCTGCAAGGCGCACATTGCCTTTATCCGAGGGGTGCCCGCAACGGGCTGAGACGGCACGACCGAACCCTTTGAACCTGATCCGACTCGCATCGGCGGAGGGACGGAAATGCCTGACACGACCGCAAGCGATTCTCTTCTCTCCGCGGCGCCGGCCGGTCAGGCGGTGACCGTCATCGGCGCGGGGATCGCGGGAGCATGGGCAGCCCTGCTCCTTGCCGAAGCCGGCCATCCCGTGACGATCCACGAGGCAGGCACCCCCGAGATGAGTGGCGCCGCAAGTCACTGGGCGGGCGGCATGCTGGCACCCGACTGCGAGAGTGACGGGGCGGAGCCGGTTGTCGTGCGTCTGGGCCACCGCTCGATCGATCTCTGGCGCTCCATCCTGCCGGACATCCCGCTGAACGGATCGCTTGTCGTCTGCCACCCTCGCGACCGCGCCGACCTTGAGCGGCTCGGGCGCCAGACGACTGGTTACAAGCGCCTGAATGCTGCGCAGATCGGGGAGATCGAGCCGGCCCTCGCCGGGCGCTTCCGAGAGGCTCTGTTCTATCCCGGCGAGGGCCATGTCGAGCCGCGCGTCGTGCTGCCGGCCCTGCATGCGCGCTTGATCGGCGTCGGCGCGGAGATCCGTTTCGGCTCGCCCGCTTCCCCGGCCGACTTCGGTGGCGTCGTCGTGGATTGCCGCGGGCTCGGCGCCCGTGAAGCTCGTCCCGAATTGCGCGGCGTGAAGGGCGAAACGGTCCTCATCGAGACAGGTGAGATCGCGCTGTCGCGCCCTGTACGGCTCATGCATCCGCGCTGGCCGATCTACATCATCCCGCGGACGGCAAACCGCTTTCTCATCGGCGCCACCACGATCGAGAGTGAGGACGCGTCCGGGGTGAGCGTACGCTCGGCGCTCGAGCTCATGACCGCTGCCTACTCGCTCCACCCCGGCTTTGGAGAAGCACGGATCGTCGAGCTCGGCACGGCGCTCCGCCCCGCTTTCCCGGATCACGCCCCGCGCATCGAGGTGAGCGGCCGGCAGATCTCGGTCAACGGCCTCTATCGCCACGGTTTCCTGATTGCGCCGGCGCTTGGGGAGATCGTGGCGAACTACGTCGCGCATGGTGCGCGTGACAACGAGGTGATGCGGTGGTCGTGACGGTGAATGGCGAACGCCAAGATATCGAGGCGGCGAATGTCGCCGCGCTCCTGGAGACACTCGGTTACGAGGGCGGCTTCTTCGCGGTCGCGGTCAATCAGGACGTTGTCAGGCGTGCGAAGTGGGCCGAGACGCAGCTGGTCGACGGCGACAGCGTGGAAATCCTCACCCCGCGCCAGGGTGGATAGGAGACAGTCGTGAAACTCTACGGCCAGGAATTCGCCTCGCGCCTTCTCATCGGAACGGCCCTTTACCCGTCGCCGGCCGTGATGGAGGCCGCGCTGAAGGCCTCCGGGGCTGGGATCGTGACGGTTTCGCTCCGGCGTGAATCGGCCGGCGGGCGCGCCGGCGATGCATTCTGGCGCATCATCCAGTCGCTCGGCGTGAAGATCCTGCCGAACACGGCCGGGTGCCGGACCGTCAAGGACGCCGTGACCACGGCAGAACTCGCGCGCGAGTTGTTCGGCACCGCCTGGATTAAGCTCGAGGTGATCGGCGACGACGAGACGCTGCAGCCCGACGTGGTCGCGCTCGTCGAAGCGGCGGGCATCCTCGTGCGGGACGGATTCGAGGTGTTCCCCTACACCACGGAGGATCTGACCATCGCGACTCGTCTCGCCGAGGCCGGATGCCAGGTCATCATGCCGTGGGCCTCGCCGATCGGCAGCGGCCAGGGCATCACGAACCGGGCCGCGTTGGCGACGCTGCGCGCGCGCCTTCCCGACGTGACGCTGATCGTCGATGCGGGTCTCGGGGCGCCCTCGCACGCCGCGCAGGCCATGGAGCTAGGCTATGACGGCGTGCTGCTGAACACCGCGATTGCGAAAGCCGACGACCCAGTCGGCATGGCTCGGGCCTTCGCTCTCGCTGTCGACGCCGGCCGGACAGGCTACGAGGCGGGCCTCATGCCGCCCCGCGACCTTGCCTCTCCCTCGACGCCGGTGGTCGGCACGCCCTTCTGGCACGCGGCAAGCTGATGCGCCCCTACCCCGATCGTTTCTATCCGGTCGTCGACACGCTCGATTGGGTCCGCCGCCTGACCAGCCTCGGCGTAGGAACGGTGCAGATCAGGGCGAAGGATCTCGGTCCCGAGGACGCCATCGTGCTGGTGAGGAAAGCCCTCGCACTCACGCAAGGCACCGAGACCCGTCTCGTCGTGAACGATTACTGGCGAGCCGCGATCGAGGCTGGCGCCGAGCACGTGCATCTCGGCCAGGAGGACCTGGCGGAGGCGGATGTGCCCGCGATCCGCGCAGCCGGCCTGACCGTCGGCCTCTCGACCCACGATGAGGACGAACTCGAAACGGCTCTACGGCACGCCCCCGACTACGTCGCCCTGGGCCCGATCTACCCGACCACATTGAAGGCCATGCGCTTCGGCCCGCAGGGCTTGGATCGGATCGGCGAATGGAAGCGCCGGATCGGTGCGACGCCGCTTGTTGCGATCGGCGGCATCACGCTCGAGCGCGGGCCGGGCGTGTTCGGCGCAGGGGCGGATTCAATCGCGGTTGTCAGCGATATTACGCGGTTTCCAGATCCGGAAGCGCGTGTCCATGATTGGCTTTCCCTGGCCGCGTGAGCTGCGCGAGCCGGGCGCCACGCCAGACCCGACGATTCGTCAGATCGGTTCAGAGTGTCGCAGCAGAAAGCGACACATTCTGTCCGTATTGTACCTCGATCTATGTAGAACATCATCAACATAGGGGAGCCAAACCTAGGGTGCGCAAGGCTTTTTTGGTTTCGCCCAGGCTGCCTTGTTCTCGCCCATCCTAGGCTCATGCTCCGCGTCCTCCGCAACTACGAAGGACGTGGTGTTGAAGAAGGTTAGTTTGCTTGTTGCCGGTTCGGTAGCGATTGTCACACTTGGAACGATGGTGGCCTCAAGTGCCGAGGCTGGTTACAGGAAAAAGCGTCACTCATTTCAAAGACGACCCGTAGCCGAAGCCCGGAACGACTCGGAGCCGGCGTTTGCCCGCGGTTTCCAAAGCGGAATGGCCAGCTGGTATGGCCCAGGCTTCCAGGGCCGCAAGACGGCGAGCGGCGAGCGGTTCAATCCACACGAACTCACCGCCGCGCACCGGTCGCTCCCCTTCGGCGCTCGCGTCAGGG
>CAXUKK010000036.1:0-11859 GCA_964251455.1 uncultured Enterovirga sp. | reverse complement strand
CGACGAGCCGGAGATGTCACGGATCGCCGACCCGCGCGCGGACGAGATCGCCGGAACGGTTCCGGACCAGATCGAGGTCGCGCCAGGCGCCGACCTCTTCCCCGACGAGGTGTCGAACCCCGCGAAGAGCCTCGAACTCGGCGAAGATCCCGAGGCGACCAGCCTCGCCGACACCCCGGACGAGGCGGCGATCGACGCGACAGCCGCTGAGGCAGGCGAGGTCTCTCCGGCTGCTGCCGAACCCGAGATGGTCGAAGTGTGGCGGCTGAACCGCCACCAGCGCGAGCAGCATCCGCGCGGCCGCAACGTTCGCGGCAGGCCGGATGCCCGCGGGCCGCGGCCGGAAGGCAACCGCCGTCCGGGTGGAAGCCAGGGTCAAGGCCAGGGCCGGCCCGGCGAGCAGCGTCGCGGCGGCCAGCCCAGTGCTCCGGGAGCCGGCGCGCCCGGTCTGGGCGGCCCCGGTGCCGGTGCTCCAGGCGCCGGGCGTGGCCCCGATGGCGGACGCGAGCGTATCCGCGCGGAAGGCGGCAGGCCGCAGAACGGCGGTCGTCCCGGCGAGGATCGCGGTCCGCGCCGCGACGAGCGTCCGCGGCCCGAAGGCAACCGGCGTGACGACCGCCGGCCGCCACCGGAGCGGCGCGAGCGCCAGCCGGATCCGAACTCGCCTTTCGCGGCGCTTGCCGCCCTGAAGGCGCAGCTCGAGTCGGGCGACCGCAACAAGAACTGACGGATCGGCGACGGCATGCCTGAAGGCCGTCAGCGGCTGGACAAGTGGCTGTGGTTCGCGCGCTTCGCCAAGACTCGGACGCTCGCCGCGAAGCTCGTCGTCGACGGCCTCGTCCGGGTGAACGGCACGCGGGCTAACGCCGCGGCGAAGCTCGTCGGACCGGGCGACGTCCTGACGATCGCGGCCGCCCATGTCACGGCGGTCGTGCGGGTCGTGTCGGCCGGCGAGCGGCGCGGACCGGCACCCGAGGCGCAGTTGCTGTATGAGGATGTCCGTCGCGACGACGGCGCGCTTGTCACCATCCCGGGCAGCGGCTAAGCCGCAGGCACGACTATTCTTCAATGTTCCGGACAGGCCCAAGGCCTCGATCCGGGGCGCTTTCCGGCCTTTGCCGGATCGCAACAACCATCCCGCTCATAGCCGGCGAGGCCCCAGGACGATGACCTATCTCGTCACCGAGAATTGCATCAAGTGCAAGTACATGGATTGCGTCGAGGTCTGCCCGGTCGACTGCTTCTACGAAGGCGAGAACATGCTCGTCATCCACCCCGACGAGTGCATCGATTGCGGGGTGTGCGAGCCGGAATGTCCGGCCGAGGCTATCAAGCCGGACACGGAGCCGGGACTGGAAAACTGGCTCAAGATCAACACGGATTACGCCAAGGCTTGGCCGAACCTGACCCGCAAGAAGGACGCTCCGGCGGATTCGAAGGAATGGGACGGAAAGCCTGGCAAGACGGAGCTGTTCTCGCCCAATCCGGGCACTGGGGACTAAGCTGGGATACGCACCCCAAGAGCGCGGGAGAGCCGGTTCATCCGCGGTCTCTCCCGGCGCTTGGGTGGAAGCGGATCGCACCGCTTCCATGTAAAGTGCCGGACCATGGTTACCGTGTCCTTAACACAATCGTATGACACAGATGGGGGCTCGTCCGGGCCCTGGTCTGGACCAAGTTCGGGAGACGAGGCCCCATGCAGCCCTTCACAACCCTGACCGGCGTCGCGGCTCCCATGCGGAGCACCAATATCGACACCGACCGCATCATTCCGAAGAACTACCTGAAGACGATCAAGCGCACGGGGCTCGGCGTTGGCTTGTTCGCCGATCAGCGCTACCGCGACGACGGATCGGAAAATCCGGACTTCGTCCTGAACAAACCCGCCTATCGCAAGGCCGAGATCCTGGTCGCGGGCGACAATTTCGGCTGCGGCTCGTCGCGCGAACATGCGCCCTGGGCACTGCTCGACTTCGGCATCCGCTGCGTCATCTCGACGAGCTTCGCCGACATCTTCTACAACAACTGCTTCAAGAACGGCGTCCTGCCGATCGTGGTCTCGCCCGCCGACCTGGAGAAGCTCTTCGACGACGCCGATCGCGGCGCGAATGCGACCGTGACGGTGGACCTCGCCAGCCAGACGATCCAAGGGCCGGATGGCGGCACGCTGCATTTCGAGATCGACGCATTCCGCAAGCATTGCCTCCTGAACGGCCTCGACGATATCGGCCTGACGCTCGAGAAGGGCACGGCGATCGAGACGTACGAGAAGAAGCTCGCCGAACGGGCTTGGGCCTGAGCGCCTCGTCTGGGTCGAAGCCCGGAGAAGCTCGCCCGCCTGCTCTCCTGGCGCGTTGCCCACAAAAGCACACGGATGCCTTCCGAGGCGTCCGGCCCGAGGTGCTGAGACCAGGTCCTTGCGCGAGCGGCAGATGAGGAGGGCGCTCATCAAACATTAACCACGAAGGGCTGCATTGGGTCGGGCACCAACCGGAGCCTTGTCAGATGCTGAGCCGTTCGGCCGCCATCCTGGTCGCGACCTTCCTTTCGTCCCTGCCCGCCTATGCCGATTTCGACGGCTGCCTGTCCGGGCTCCGCGCTGTAGCGGCCGCGAAGGGCGTTTCCGCCTCGACCTTCGACCGGGCGACCCGCGGGCTCGAGCCGGACATGAAGGTCATCGAGCTGATGAACAATCAGCCCGAGTTCAAGACGCCGATCTGGGACTACCTCGCCACGCTGAACGACGAGGAAAAGGTCGCCGAGGGCCAGCAGATGCTGCGCCGCTACAGCTCGGTCCTCGCGTCCGCTGAAAGCCGCTTCGGGGTCGACCGGCACACGATCGTGGCGGTCTGGGGCGTCGAGAGCGATTACGGCAAGTCCGGAGGCAAGATGCCACTCGTCCAGGCGCTTGCGACCGGCGCCTGCTTCGCGCCGCGGCGCCAGGGCTTCTTCCGCGACGAACTCGTCTCGACGCTGAAGATCATCGAGCGCGGCGACCTGGAGGCGAGCGACCTCAAGGGCTCCTGGGCCGGCGCGTTCGGGCATACGCAGTTCATTCCCTCCACGTATCTTCGCCTCGCCGTGGACGGCGACGGCGACGGACGGCGCGACCTCGTCAACTCCGTGGCGGACGCGCTGCATTCGACCGCGAACTTCATGGCCAAGGCCGGATGGCAGACAGGAAACACCTGGGGCTACGAAGTCGACGTGCCGGAGGGCTATTCGGGCCCGTCGGGACGGACGGGCAAGCACCCGCTGTCCAGTTGGGCGGCGCGCGGTATCAAGAAGGTCGGCGGAGGCGCGCTGACTGGGGCGGGCAACGCGGGCCTGCTCATGCCGGCCGGTCGTGACGGCCCCGCTTTCCTGGTCTTCAAGAACTACGATTGCGCCTATTCCTACAACGGCGCCGATTCCTACGCGCTCGCGATCTCGATCCTGTCGGACCGGCTGAAGGGCCGCCCCGGAATCCAGACCGCCTGGCCGACCGACGACCCGCCGCTGTCGCGCGCCGAGCGGCGCGTGCTCCAGACGAAGCTCGCGGCCCGCGGCTACGATGTGGGCGAGCCGGATGGCCGCGTCGGCCAGAAGACACGCGATGCGATCAAGGAGATCGAACGGCAGATCGGCATGACGCCGACAGGCCGACCCGGCGGGCGCGTGCTGCAGGCTCTGCGCTGAGGCGGGGCCAAGGCTTGACGCCGAAGTGAGAAGCCCGGCATCCCGGGCCTATGCCTCAGTCCGCTCGCATCGCCGGTGACGTCGTCCACCTCAAGTCGGCAGGCGCCAGCGCTCACATTGCCCTCCGCGGCGCCGAGCCGGTCTCGTGGCAGGTCGATGGTCGCGAGCTTCTGTGGAGCGGCGATCCGGAGCACTGGGATTTCCACGCGCCGATCCTGTTTCCGCGCGTCGGTGCGTCCGTCGGCGGGATGGTCCTGGTTGGGGATGACTTCTTCCCGATGCCGCAGCACGGCTTTGCGCGGCGCTTAAGCTTCACGCTCATCGAGCAGGACGAGGCGTCCGCACGCCTGCGCCTCTGCGACAGCGAGGAGACGCGGAAGCATTATCCGTTCCGGTTTGAACTCGATGCGGTGTACCGGCTCGGTCCGGACAGCCTGACGCTGGCGCTCGACGTGACGAACACGGGCAGTCGCGACCTGCCCTATGCGATCGGCTTCCACCCGGCCTTTCCCTGGCCGTTCTCGGCCGAGGGGAAGGCGGGCCACAGCGTCGTGTTCGCAGCGGAGGAGAGCGATCTCGTGCCTGAAGTGGCGGCCGGCGGGCTTCTCGCCCGGCGTTCCCGGCGGGTTCCGCTGAACGGCCAGAACCTGCTGCTGACGCCCGATCTGTTCACCGAAGCGCTGGTGTTTCTCGACGCAAGGAGCCGCGCGATGCGCTTCGAAGCGCCGGATAGCGCTGCCATCGTGATGGAAACCGCTGGATTTCCGCATCTCGCGGTCTGGTCGCGTCCGACAGCGCCGTTCCTGTCGCTCGAATGCTGGTCCGGCCACGCGGATTGGGAGGATGCGTCGGGACAGCTCGGCGACCTTGCCTCGATGACGAACCTGCACCCGCACCAGACGGGCCGGCACGCCGTGACGCTGCGCTGGGAGCCGGGCCGGCGCTGAGCCGGAGCCCTGGCTCCGCGCAAGGGCGCGGATTACAGGACGCGCATGAGCCTCACCCGATCCGACATCCGCACCGCCCACGAGCGGATCGCGCCCCGCATCCGCCGCACGCCGGTGCTCGACCTCGCGCCGGGCGAACTCGGCCATGACGGCCCGGTCAGCCTGAAGCTCGAATTCCTGCAGCATGCCGGCTCGTTCAAGAGCCGCGGCGCATTCAATTCGCTCCTGTCACAGTCCATCCCGGCGGCCGGCGTGACGGCCGCGTCAGGCGGCAACCATGGCGCGGCCGTCGCCTTCGCGGCGCGCGAGCTGGGCGTGCCCGCCCGCATCTTCGTGCCGGAGATCGCGAGTGCGGCGAAGATCGCCCTGATCCGGCGCTGCGGGGCGGAGATCGTGATCGGCGGCGCGCGCTATGCCGACGCGCAGGCGGCCTGCGACGCCCACGCGGCAGCCAGCGGCGCGCTCCTCATCCACCCTTTCAGCGCGGCCGCGACCATGGCGGGCCAGGGCACGATCGGGCCCGAATGGGACGAGCAGCATCCGGGCCTCGACACCGTCCTGGTCGCGGTCGGCGGCGGCGGCCTGGTGGGGGGGATCGCGAGCTGGTGGGCCGGGTCGACGACGCGGGTCGTCGGCGTCGAGCCGGAAGGGTCCAGCGCCCTGCATGCGGCCCTCGCGGCCGGTGGCCCGGTCGACGTCGAGGTGAACTCGGTCGCGGCCGATTCGCTCGGTGCCCGCAATGTCGGCGACCTCGTCTACGCGACCTGCCGCGGTGCCGTGGACCATGTCGCGCTCGTCACCGACGATTCGATCCGCGACGCCCAGCACCGCCTGTGGCAGGATTTCCGCATCGCGTCCGAGCCCGGCGGGGCGGCCGCGCTCGCGGCCCTCCTGTCCGGAGCGTACCGCCCGGCTCCCGGCGAGCGCGTCGGCGTGCTGCTTTGCGGCGCCAATGTCGATCCGCGCGGCCTCGCGGAGGTCGCGGCCTGATCCGCCCGTCCGCTGGCGAACGCTGCGCCAGACCGGCGCGCCGGCCCGAACCGGGCTCCACCTCGGACATTGAACAGGCAACCTCCCGAGGAGCCTGCCATGACCGATCACCCGAAGCCGCCGTTCCCCAATCAGAAGCAGATCGCGATGCCCGGCCGGACGGCCGAGATGGATCCGAAGCCGGATCACGGCGAGACGAGCTACAAGGGACATGGCCGGCTCGCGGGCAAGCGCGCCCTGATCACGGGCGGTGATTCCGGCATCGGCCGGGCGGTCGCGATCGCCTTCGCGCGCGAGGGTGCGGATGTCGCCATCTCGTATCTCGACGAGCACGAGGATGCGCAGGACACCGCTCGTCATGTCGAGGAGGCCGGCCGCAAGGTGGTGCTCCTGCCGGGCGACATCTCGAAGCCGCAGCAATGCCGCGACATCGTCCAGGGCACCGTGGATGCCTTCGGGGGCATCGACATCCTGGTGAACAACGCCGCTCACCAGAGCACCGTCACGACGTTGGAGGAGCTGACCGACGAGGAGGTCGAGCTCACCTTCAAGACGAACATCATCGCGATGTTCATCATCACCAAGGCGGCGCTGCCGCACATGAAGGCCGGCGCGTCGATCATCAACACGGCCTCGATCAACGCAGACGACCCGACCCCGCAGCTCCTGCATTACGCGGCGACCAAGGGCGCGATCGAGAATTTCACCGCGAGCCTGTCGCAGATGCTGGCCGAGAAGGGAATCCGGGCGAATTCCGTCGCACCGGGGCCGATCTGGACGCCGCTGATTCCGTCGACGATGCCGGCCGAGAAGGTCAAGAATTTCGGCAGTCAGGTTCCGATGAAGCGGCCAGGGCAACCCGTCGAACTCGCGCCAGTCTACGTCATGCTTGCGAGCGACGAGGCCAGCTATGTCTCCGGGACGATGGTGGCCGTGACCGGCGGCAAACCGATCATCTGAACGATCCCGGCTGCGAACACCTACATGTGCACCGGGAATGTACCTGCCGCCGTTGCAGTGTCTCGACCCCGAGCCTAGCGTCTCCACGGCTAAGCTTGGAGCGCTCCGCTGGGATCGGACGGTGAGACTGAACCTGCGGACCGTGTCTGGGCCGCAGCAATCGTTCGCGACTGGAACGAAGGCGCGCTGGACAGGCTGCTTGCACGGGTCGCCCCCGACGTGATCGTCGAAGCCCCGGTGCGAAAAAGCGGGCTGCCCGGCGGAATCGTCGTCTCCGGCCACGAGCAGTTCAGGGCCGCCTTCGTTTTCCTCAAGAGCGCGAGGCGCACCTTCGAGATGCTCAGCGTCCTGGCGGATGATGCCTCGGCGTCGCTTGTGCTGCGTGACGACGAGGGTGACCTGATCAACGTCCTGGTCGCGTTCGACGGGGACCGGCGGATCTGCCGGATCACGAGCTACCGGCAGGCCCGCGCCAGCCGGACCGGCGCCAGCCGGACCTGACCTTCGCTGAATTCCTGACCGGCCGGCCCCTCGCGCTCCGGCCATGTGACGACGCATCCCAGAACCGTTGCCCTCGGGGCGAGTTGAAGTGGCCTGCCGAACGGGCAGATAAGAGCCGCCATGTTCCGCAGGCCAGAAACGCTGATCGATCCGTTCTCGCCCTTCGGCGAGGCCGAGATGCCGCCGACCAGCGTCGCGCGGTTCACCTGGCACTACCTGAAGCCGATCCAGGGCTGGCTCGCGGTGCTCCTCGCGTTCTCACTCGGCGTCGGCGCACTGGAATCCGGCCTCTACCTCCTGATCGGCTGGTTCGTGAACATCCTGGCGACCTCGTCTCCGGCTACGATCTTCGCCGACCACGGCGCGGCTTTGCTCGCGACCGCGACGCTCGTTCTGGTCATCCGTCCGATCGTGCACACGGCGCACGAATACGTGTCCAACCAGATCGTCGTACCGCAGGCGACGACGATGATCCGCTGGCGGACGCACCTCTATACGCTCGGCCACTCGCTGGCCTATTTCCAGGGCGATTTCGCGGGCCGGATCGCGAACCGCATCACGCAGACCGGCCCGGCGATCCGCGAGATCGCCGTCACGATCCTGGACACGCTCGTCTACGTGGCCGTGTTCGCACTCGCGGCCGTCGGGCTGTTCGGCTCGATCAGCGTGTGGCTCGCGCTGCCCATGGTGGTCTGGATCGGCGCCTACCTCGCGCTCCTCAGGTATTTCGTGCCGCGGGCGCAGCAGCGCTCGCTGGCGAACGCCGATGCACGCTCGCTCATGGTCGGCCGGGTGGTCGACAGCTACACGAACATCCTGACCGTGAAGCTCTTCGCCCGCGGCGAGGAGGAGCGCTCCTCGGTCAGGGACGCGCTGGCGCGCTGGATGGCCGCCTTCCTCGACCTGATGCGGCTCATCACGGGCGTGACGGGCGTGCTCTCGGTCATGAACAGCCTGCTGCTGGCGTCGACGGCCGGGCTCTCGATCCTGCTCTGGTCGCAGGGACGGATGACGAGCGGCGATGCGGCCGCCGGGTTGGCGCTCGTGATGCGCATCCTGGCGATGTCCGGCTGGGTCATGCAGACGGTGCGCGGCCTGTTCGAAAATATCGGCGTCGTCCAGGAATCGATGTCGACCATCGCGCGGCCGCATGGCCTCGTCGATGTCCCCGATGCGCGGGAACTGACGGTCCGGGCGGGGGCGATCCGGTTCGAGAACGTCTCGTTCAATTACGGCCGCGAAGCCGGCATCCTCGAGAACCTCGACCTATCGATCCGGCCGGGCGAGAAGGTCGGCCTCGTCGGCCCGAGCGGCGCGGGCAAGACGACGATCACGTCCCTGCTGCTGCGGCTGCACGAGGTCGAGGGCGGCCGCATTCTGATCGACGGGCAGGACATCGCCGGCGTGAGCCAGGATTCGCTGCGGCGGCAGATCGGCATCGTCACGCAGGACACCTCGCTCCTGCACCGCTCGATCGGCGAGAACATCGCCTACGGCCGGCCGACCGCGAGCGACGCCGAGATCGAGCGCGCGGCCCGGCTTGCCCACGCGGAGGCGTTCATCCATGAACTCGAGGACCACAAGCAGCGGCGCGGCTACGACGCCCATGTCGGCGAGCGCGGCGTGAAGCTGTCCGGCGGGCAGCGCCAGCGCATCGCGATCGCCCGCGTGATCCTGAAGGACGCGCCGATCCTCATCCTGGACGAGGCCACATCCGCTCTCGATTCCGAGGTTGAGGCAGCCATCCAGGATGCGCTGACGACCCTGATGGAGGGCAAGACCGTCGTGGCGATCGCGCATCGGCTGTCGACGATCGCAGCCCTGGACCGGCTCGTCGTGCTCGATTCGGGACGGATCGTCGAGGAAGGGAGCCATTCCGAGCTCCTGGCTCGCGGCGGGCTCTATGCCCGCCTCTGGCATCGGCAATCGGGCGGCTTCCTGGCCGCGTTCGAGGAGGTCGCGGCGGCGGAATAACGCCGCCTCTTCTGGCACCGAACGGCCTGCCCGGCTACATGCTGCCCATGATTGAGGCAGTGGAGGACGGATTCCGGCGAACGGAGCGGCGGCAGGCGTGGACGCGCGAGATCGCCGCAACCCTGGCGCTCGCTTGGCCGATGATCCTCTCGAACCTTGCCGGCACGGCGCTGGCAACCATGGATCTGGTCCTCATCGGCCGGCTCGGGCCTGAGCCGCTCGCGGCTGCGGCGCTCGCGACCAACCTCTTCCACGCCGTGATGATCAGCGCGATCGGCCTCGTCACGGCCGTCTCGCCGCTCGTCGCCGCGGAATATGGCGGCCGCCGCCACTCCGTGCGCGATATCCGTCGCACGGTGCGGCAGGGCCTCTGGGTCGCCACGGTGATCTGCGCCCCGGCCTGGATCCTCCTCGGCCAGGGCGAGACGCTGCTCCGCGCCTTCGGCCAGGAGCCGAAGCTGGCGGCTGCCGCCGGCGAATACCTGCACGCCCTGCAATGGGCGCTCCTGCCCAACCTCGCCTTCGTGGTCCTGCGCCTCTTCATGGCCGCGCTCGGCCGACCCGGCTGGGGCATGGCGGTCGGCCTGCTCGCCCTCCCCGTGAACCTCCTCCTTGCCTGGATGCTGATCTTCGGCCGGCTCGGAGCGCCAGCGCTCGGCCTGATCGGCGCCGGGATCGCCACCACGATCACGGCCGCGCTCGCCGTCGTGGCGCTCGCTATCGTGGCCGGAACCGACCGGCAGTTTCGCCGCTACCATCTCTTCGGCCGCTTCTGGCGCGCCGACTGGAACCGCTTCCGGTCGATCTGGCGCATCGGCATGCCGATCGCCGTGACCCTCGCGTTCGAGGTCGCGTTCTTCGGCGGCGCGGGCCTCCTCATGGGGCTCATCGGCACGACCGAACTCGCCGCGCATACGATCGCGCTGCAGATCGCGGCCCTGTGCTTCATGGTGCCCCTCGGCATCGGGCAGGCCGCCACGATCCGCGTCGGTCACGCCTACGGGGCGGGCGATCCCGAGGCGGTCGGCATCGCGGGCTGGGCCGCGCTCGCCGTGGCGATGGGGTTCGGCTGCCTGACGGCGCTCCTCCTCGTCGCCATGCCGGCGTTTCTCGTCGAGGCGTTCCTGGACCCCGCCTCGTCGGCGAACGGCCCCGTCATCGCGCTCGCCGTGCAGTTCCTCTTCTTCGCGGCGATCTTCCAGCTCGCCGACGGGGCGCAGGTCGTCGGTGCCGGCATGCTGCGCGGCCTCAAGGATACGCGCCGGCCGATGCTCTACGCGGTTTTCGGCTATTGGGGGATCGGCACGCCTGCCGGCCTTCTGCTCGCCTTTCCGGGCAAGCTCGGCGGGGCCGGGCTCTGGATCGGCCTCGCGATCGGGCTTGCGGCGGTGTCACTCCTCCTGCTGCGGCGCTGGTGGCGCCGCGACGCGCTCGGCCTCGCGCCCCCGCACTCCGTCCTGGCAGGTTGAGGTTCGGTTCGCCTGAACCCGACGCGTCCGCCGACCATTGGTCACAGGGGCAAAAAGCCGGTTCCCAAGGCGTGGACAGCGCTTTGGAGCTATGCCAAACAGCCGGCGCGGGTGACCCTTCGCTACATCGCGTGCGCCTGCGCGCGATGTGTCTCGGGGCCGATCAGCGGCAGCCGGAAACGCGCGGCCGTCCCGCCTCTGTGAAAATCCCGCCTGGAGCCGAGATTTGGCCACGACTGCAACCGGAGCGCCGCAGCATACCCGTCGCGACTTCATGATGATCGCGACCGGAGCGGCCGGCGTAGTCGGGCTGGCGTCCGTCGTTTGGCCGTTCGTCGCCGCGATGGCGCCCGACGCGAACACGATCGCGGCCGGCGCCCCCGTCGAAGTCGATCTCTCGCCGATCGCCGCCGGCCAGATCGTGAAGGTGTTCTGGCGCGGCAAGCTCATCTTCGTCAGGAACAGGACCGAGGAGGAGATCAAGTCCGCACAGGATGCGACGCTCGCGAGCCTCCCCGATCCCCAGCCCGACTCGGCACGCGTGAAGGCGGGCCACTCGAACATCCTGGTCGTCTTCGGGAACTGCACGCATCTCGGCTGCGTGCCCCTCGGCAACGAGGGCCCGTACCATGGCTGGGCCTGCCCCTGTCACGGTTCGATCTTCGACACGTCGGGACGCGTGCGTGCCGGCCCGGCGCCGATCAACCTTCCGGTCCCGCCCTACACCTTCGTGTCCGACTCGAAGATCCGGATCGGCGAGGAATCGAACGCCGCCCCCACAGCTGCACACGCGTAAGATCGAGACCAGGGCGACGTCATGAGCGAGCACGCGACCACCTACGTTCCCAAGAGCCGCTTTGCGAAGTGGTTCGAAAGCCGGCTGCCCATCGCCGGCCTGATGCATTCCTCGTTCGTCGCGTTCCCGGTCCCGCGCAACCTGACGTATTTCTGGACCTTCGGGGCCATCCTCGTCTTCATGCTGGGCGCGCAGATCGTCACCGGCGTGTGGCTCGCGATGCACTACGTGCCGCATGCCAGCATGGCGTTCGAATCCGTCGAATCGATCATGCGTGACGTGAATTACGGCTGGCTGCTGCGGTACCTGCATGCCAACGGCGCGTCGATGTTCTTCATCGCCGTCTACATCCACATCTTCCGCAACCTGTATTACGGGTCGTACAAGGCGCCGCGCGAGGTCCTGTACCTCCTCGGCATCATCATCTTCATCCTGATGATGGCGACAGCCTTCATGGGCTACGTCCTGCCCTGGGGTCAGATGAGCTTCTGGGGCGCGACCGTCATCACGAACCTGTTCTCGGCGATCCCGATCGTCGGCGACA
>CAXUKK010000035.1:6704-11973 GCA_964251455.1 uncultured Enterovirga sp. | reverse complement strand
CCGCCGCAATCGATCTTCTGCGTCTCGGGCATCGGGCCGGCGCAGCTTCCCGCGACCACGCAGGCGATCCTGCTCGGCGGCCATGTCCGGGTCGGGCTCGAGGACAACAACTACTATTCCCGCGGCCAGCTCGCCACGAACGAGATGCTGGTCGACCGAACCGTCCGCATCATCCACGAGCTCAACATGGAGCATGCCTCGGCCGGAGAGGCGCGCGACATCCTGGGACTTCCGCCGGTCAACGCTGCTTAGAGGTGCTCACCCAGGCTGCGCACGAACTCGCTGATGCCGTTCAGCGCGATCTGCGTCCCGACGCAGAGCAGCAGGAAGGCGGAGAGGCGCGACACGATCCGCGCGCCTGACTGGCCGAGCAGGTCCACGAGGCGATCGGACGACCCGTAGGCGAGCGCGACGGTAAGGGCCATCGCGAGCGCGGCTGCGGACGCTGCCACGACGAAGAGCACGTAGCCCGGCGCGCCGGCCGGAACCGACGCTCCGAGCGCGACCGCTACCGAGATCGTTCCGGGCCCGGTCGTGAAGGGCAGGGTTAGCGGGAAGAACGCGATGGCGTCGAGCCCCTCGGATTCCTGCGCCTGGCCCTGCTTTGCCTCTTCGCGCTTCTCCGGCGCATGGAGGAGCTGCCACGAGAAACTGGCGACGATCAGGCCGCCGGCGATGCGGAGCGCCGCGAGGCTGACGCCGAAGAACGACAGGATCGCGCCGCCGCACCAGAGCGCGCCGAGCATGACGAGGGCGGAATAGACGCCGATCCGCCTGGACAGCGCGACCCGGTCCGCGTGCGTGCGGCTGCCTGTGACCTGGCTGAAGATGACGGCGCCGCCGATCGGATTGATGATCGAGAACAACGCCGAGTAGACGAGCAGGAAGCTTTGGATCGAGCCGGACATCGCTTGCACCTGCCGTGATGCTCGGAGGAGCGCAAGCGTATCCCGGAACCGGCTAGAACAGCACCGCGGACCCGTGCCGTGTCTCGCCGTCCCGCGGACCCCTGGTCATCGCACCTCCCGGATGCTTCCATGGCGACCTGCACGGTGCCGCATGAGCGCCGGCGGGGAGGAACGGCATGACGAAGCTCGTCTCGATCGAGCCCGGGTTCTATCGAATTCCGCTGCCCGAGATCCTGACCGACTCGATGCACGGCGCCATGACGGCGTTCGAGCTGAACACGGTGCGGCTGCGGGACCAGGATGGCGCCGAAGGCGTCGGGTACACCTACACGGTCGGCCGCAACGGGGGTGCCATCGACTCCGTCCTGCGCCGCGAGATCTGCGAGCTGATGGCCGGCGAGGACGCCGACGAGATCGAACGGCTCTGGCACAAGATCTGGTGGGCGACGCATTACGGCGGTCGCGGCGGGCCGACTGTGCTCGCGCTCTCGGCCTTCGACATCGCGCTCTGGGACCTGAAGGCTAAGCGCGCCGGGCTGCCGCTCTGGAAGCTCCTCGGCGGCTACGACCCGCAGGTGCCCGTCTACGCCGGCGGGATCGATCTCGACCTGCCGCTCGACGCGCTTCTGCGGCAGACGGACGGCAACCTCGCCAAGGGGTTTCGCGCCATCAAGATGAAGGTTGGCCGCAAGCACATGCATGAGGATGTCGAGCGGGTCGCGGCGATGCGCGACCATCTCGGGCGCGGCTTTCCGCTCATGGCCGATGCAAACATGAAGTGGTCGGTGGACGAAGCGATCCGGGCGGCGCGGGCCTTGCAGCCGAGCGAACTCGTGTGGCTCGAGGAGCCGACCATCCCGGACGATCCCATCGGCCACGGTCGCATCCTGCGCGAAGGCGGCGTGCCGATCGCGGCCGGCGAGAACCTGCGCAGCCTCTGGGAATTCCGGCTGTATATCGGCGCGGGCGCGGTGAGCTTCCCGGAGCCGGACGTCACGAATTGCGGCGGCGTCACGCCCTTCATGAAAATCGCCCACCTGGCTGAGGCGTTCAATCTGCCCGTCACGAGCCACGGCGCCCACGACATCACGGTTCATCTCCTCGCGGCCTGCCCGAACCGTTCGTATCTTGAGGCGCACGGCTTCGGGCTCGCCCGCTACATCGCCGAACCGCTCGTGATCCGGGACGGGTTCGCGCTTGCGCCCGATCGGCCTGGGCATGGCATCCGGTTCGATTGGGCGGCGCTCGACGCGATCCGGAGCTAGGCGACTTTCGCCGGATTGCGCTCGGCCTTGATCCCGTGCTGAAGTCCCGGCCAAGCGCCCGATCAACGTGGCGACAGACTGGGAGAGAAACGATGAGGCGAGGGATCGTCCAGGCATTGTCGCTTGGCTTGGTGTTCGGCACGGCGCTGCCTGCCTTTGCGCAGGACAAGACGCTGACCGTCTGGTTCAGCAAGGGCTTCTATCGGTCCGAGGACGAGGCACTCTGGGCCACCATCAAGAAGTTCGAGGACAAGACGGGGATCAAGGTCGAGCTGTCGCAATACGCGATCCAGGACATGATCCCGAAGACGGTGGCCGCGCTCGATTCCAACGCGCCGCCTGACGTTGGCTACGCCGATACCTACAACAATCAGGCGATGGGCAAGTGGGCCTCCGAGGGCAAGCTCGAGGACCTCACCGACATCCTGCAACCGATGATGTCGCGTTTCGCGCCGCAGACGGTCGAGCACACTCTTCTCTACAATGACCAGACCAAGAAGAAGGCCTATTACGGTTTTCCGCTGAAGCGACAGACGCTCCACACCGAGATCTGGGGCGACATGTTGGAGAAAGCCGGCTTCAAGCAATCCGACATTCCGACGAGCTGGAAGGAATATTGGTCGTTCTGGTGCGAAAAGGTCCAGCCCGCTTACCGCAAGGCCACGAACTCGCGCGCTTACGGCATCGGCATGCCGATGGGGGTGGAATCCACCGACTCCTTCCAGTCCATCTACGCCTTCATGGACGCCTATGACGTGAAGCTCGTGGACAACGAGGGCAAGGTGACCGTCGACGACCCGAAGGTTCGGGAAGGACTTGTCAAAGCGCTGGCCGACTACTCCGAACCCTACGTGAAAGGCTGCTCGCCACCCTCTTCGACGACCTGGAAGGACCCGGACAACAACGTCGCCTTCCACAATAAGACGACGGTGATGACGCACAACTTCACCATCTCGATCGCGGCGAAATGGTACGAGGACAGCGTCAATCCGAACGGAACGCCCGAGTCACGTGAGGCCGGACGGAAGGCCTATGAGGAGACGATTATCACGGCTCCGTTCCCGAACCGGCCGGACGGCAAGCCTATGACATATCGGGCTGACGTTAAACCCGGCGTGGTCTTCTCGGGCGCCAAGAACAAGGCCGCCGCAAAAGAGTTCGTGAAGTTCATCATGCAGGAGGAGAACCTCCGGCCCTATGTCGAGGGTGCGCTCGGCCGCTGGTTCTCGGTCACCAAAGAGGGCGTCGAGAGCCCGTTTTGGCAAGCCGACAAGCACCGCAGGGCGGTCTACAACCAGTTCAAGTCCGGCACCGAGCCGTTCGACTACGTGAAGAACTACAAGTTCACGACCCTCAATAACGAGAACGTCTTTGCTAAGGCCGTGAACCGGATCGTCAGCGAGAAGATCCCGGTCGAGAAGGCGGCCGACGAGATGCTCGCCCGCATCAAGCAGGTTGCCGGCCAGTAGGCCGGCTCAGACCGCCGCACATACCGGTAAGACCGGTATCCACCGAACCCTGGGCTCCGGCTGTCGCCGGGGCGAGCGGCGGGGAAGATAGAGGAGGCGCCGAAATGTCAGCAACGGTGACGATGCCGGCGGTCGGGCATCCGGCGATCGCGCCCGGACGCGCGCAGTCACGCCTGACCTCGTGGCAGGCGTGGGGGCTGATCATGATCGCCCCGTACGTCCTCGTCTTCCTGCTCTTCGTCGTCTACCCGGTCGGGTACGGGCTCTGGCTCGCGCGCCATCCCGCGAGCTATGTCAGCCTCGTCGAAGACCCGATCTTCGCCGGAGCGGTCGTCAACACGCTCATCTTCCTGATCGTCGGGATCAACGTGAAGATGGGGATCGCGCTGTTCCTGTCCGGCTTCTTCACGCAGCAGCGGCGCTGGATCCGCTGGCTCTCCGTGCTGTTCATCCTGCCTTGGGCGGTGCCGTCCATCCCGACGATCCTGTCCGTCCGGTTCATGCTCAATCCCGAATGGGGCGTGGTGAACCACCTCATCTTCTCGTTCACGGGCGATGACGGGCCGAACTGGCTGAACGATCCGCGGCTCGGCCTCACGCTCGCGATCGGCGTCCATATCTGGAAGTCGCTCCCGTTCTGGACGCTGATCCTGCTCGCTGGCCGTCTCTCCATCTCGACGGACCTCTACGAGGCCGCCTCCGTCGACGGCGCGACCGGCTGGCAGAAGTTCAAACACGTCACGTGGCCCTCCATGCGGGCGCTCTACGTGACCTGCACGATCCTCTCGATGATCTGGACGCTCGGCGACTTCAACAGCGTCTACCTGCTCACGGGCGGCGGGCCGGCCGACCTGACGCACGTGCTCGCGACGCTCGGCATTCGATACCTCAGGCTTGATCAGGTCGACCTGTCGATGGCCGCGGTGGTCTGCGCCATGCCCTTTGTGCTTCCCCTCGTCTACGTCCTGATGGGGAGGCTCTCGAAGTGAGCGCCGGAATCGCAGGCGCGCCGGTCGCGACGCCCCGGGCGCGGAAGGATGCGCCGCTGCGCCGGCCGACCCCGCGGGATTGGTGGAAGGCAGCTGGTACCGAAGCGAAGCTGATCCTCGTCGGCATCCCGGTCCTGATCTGGACCGTGATCCCGATCTACCACCTCGTCCTGTTCGCGATTTCGCCGAAAGATTCGGCGTTCTCGGGCGCGCTTTTTCCGGCGCATCCGACGCTGCGAAACTTCGAGATCGTCTTCGGCCAGAAGCACTACTTTCTGTCGAACTTCTGGCGCCAGCTCTGGAACTCCGTCTTCATTGCGTTCTCGACCGGGGTCCTGACTCTCCTCATCGCGACCTTCGCGGCCTTCGCGATCAGCCGCCTGAAGGTCAGGGGCGGGCGCCTCGTGATGAATCTTGCCCTGTTTACATACTTCATTCCGGCCGCGTTTCTGGCCGTTCCCATGTATAAGACCATGGGGGCCTACGGCCTCCTCAACAGCCAGTGGTCGCTGATCCTCGCGATGGTGACCATCGCCAGCCCCTACGCGATCTGGGTGCTGAAACAGGCCTCGGACAAGCTGCCGGTCGAACTCGACGAGGCGGCCGTCATGGACGGCGCGACGCCGCTCCAGCTCTTC
>CAXUKK010000035.1:4989-6694 GCA_964251455.1 uncultured Enterovirga sp. | reverse complement strand
CCTGCCGCTGATGGCACCCTCGCTCGTGGCGATCGGCGTTTATGCGCTGCTGCTCGCCTGGAACGAGTACCTGTTCGCGTTCCTGCTGCTCTCAGGCGACAAGGACGTGACGCTCCCGGTGGCGCTCGGCAACTTCCTCGCGGCCGACGATTCCCCCTGGGAACTCCTGATGACCACGGGGCTGATCTACGCCATGCCGCCGGCTGCCGTGTACTACGTCTTCCGGCGCTACATGGTCGGCGGGCTGACGGCGGGTGCCGTGAAGAGCTGACGCTCCGGCCCCGGACCGCGTCCGGGGCCGTCGTGCCTGCCGCTACTGCGCCTCGATCCCGGCGGATTTGACGATGTCCTTGTACTTCGTGTGCTCTGCGGCCGAAAAGCTCGTGAACTCGTCAGGCGTGTCCGGAGCCGCGACTGCGCCGACCGCCTTCAGCTTCGCCTGGACGTCCGGCTGCGAGTAGATCGCCTTCACGTCGGCCGCGATCCTGTCGACGATCGCCCGTGGGACGCCAGCCGGGGCGAACAGCCCGTGCCAGGTCGCGACGTCGAAGCCCGGCACCGTCTCGGCGATCGCAGGCACGTCCGGGGCCGTCGGGCTCCGGTCCTTGCTGGTCACCGCGATGGCCCGCACCGTCCCGGCCTCCGCCTGCGGCCAGGCGAGCGTCATGTTGTCGAAGGCGAGGTCGATATGCCCGCCCGCGATGGCGTTCATGATGTCGCCCGACGAGCGGTAGGGCACATGCGCCATCTTGGCGCCGGTGATGTTCGCGATCATCTCGGCTGGAAGGTGGTTCGACGCACCGACGCCCGACGAGCCGTAGCTGAGCTTGCCGGAATTCGCCTTCAGATAGGCCATGAACTCCGGGACGGTCTTCACCGGCATCTTCGGGCTGACGACCAGCAGGTTCGGCAGTGTCGCGAAAAGGCTTATGGGCTGGAAGTCGCTTTCGGGATTGTAGGTCAGGCGCTTGTAGACATAGGGCGCGATCGCATGCGTGCTCGCGGTCCCGACGAGAAGCGTGTGGCCGTCCTTTGCCGCCTGTGCGACGGAGCCGGCACCCACCGTGCCGCCCGCTCCCGCCTTGTTCTCGACAATGAAGGGCTTGCCGTATTTCTCCTGCATAGCCTGGGCGAAGATGCGCCCGAACATGTCTGTCGTGCCGCCGGCCGTGAACGGCACGACGACGATGACCGGCCGCTGCGGCCAGGCCTCCTGCGCACCGGCCGGCAGGGCCGAGGCCGCGAGTGCTGCGGCAGCTGTACCAGCTAGCGCCAGAAAGCGCTTACGCGTGAGATCTCTCGTCTTCTGCATTCTGTCCTCCCGGAAACATTGTCGTTGATCTTACTTGTCCGTGCCGTCGATGGCCGGAACCTCGTCGACGAAGGCCCGGTCGTTGCCGGTCCCCGCCATGAAGTCGAAATCGCAGCCCTGATCGGCCTGTTGAACGGTGTCGTGCAGAAGCCGAGCGTAGCCGCGCTTCGCCCAATCCGGCCGTGCGACCGGGGGCAGGATGGCACGCCGGGCCGCGAGTTCCTCGTCCGAGACGAGAAGGTCGATGCGGCGCGCCTCGACGTCGAGCCGGATCTGGTCGCCTGACCTGACCAGCCCGAGCGGGCCGCCGACGGCCGATTCCGGCGCGATGTGGAGCACGATGGTGCCGAAGGCGGTGCCTGACATGCGCGCGTCCGAGATGCGGACCATGTC
>CAXUKK010000035.1:4689-4979 GCA_964251455.1 uncultured Enterovirga sp. | reverse complement strand
CCATGTCCTTCACGCCGGCGCGGGCGAGCTTTCTCGGGATCGGCAGGTAGCCGGCTTCCGGCATGCCAGGCGCGCCGACCGGGCCGGTGTTGCGCAGCACGAGGACATCCTCTGCCGTGACGTCGAGGTCCGGGTCGTCGATCCGCGCGGCCATGTCCTCGACGTTCTCGAACACGACAGCGCGCCCGGTGTGCTGGAGAAGCTTCGCGCTCGCCGCCGAATGCTTGATGACGGCTCCGCGCGGTGCCAGGTTGCCGCGCAGCACGGCCATGGCACCGACGGGCTTGATC
>CAXUKK010000035.1:0-4679 GCA_964251455.1 uncultured Enterovirga sp. | reverse complement strand
CTTCGGCTCCCGCCGCGACGTCGCGTAGCGTGCCGCCCGCCACCGTCTTGGCGTCGAGATCGAGCATATCGCCGAGCTCTCGCATGAGCTTCGGCATCCCGCCCGCATGGTGGAAGTGCTCCATGTAGTGCTGGCCTGACGGCTTCAGGTCGATCAGGACCGGCACCTCACGGCCGAGCCGGTCGAATTCCTCGAGATCGATCCGCTCGTTCGTGCGGTTGGCGATCGCCGTCAGGTGAATGAGGCCGTTCGTCGATCCGCCGATCGCCTGCAGCACGATCTGCGCGTTGCGGAACGCGGAAGCCGTGAGGATCTCGGAGGGGCGCGGGCCATCCGCTATCGCCATTTCGGCCGCCCGTTTCCCGCTCGCCTCCGCGATGCGAATGCGCTCCGCGTGGGGCGCCGGAATGGTAGCGCTCATCGGCAGCGACAGGCCGAGCACCTCGGTGATGCAGGCCATCGTCGATGCCGTGCCCATCACCATGCAGGTGCCGACCGAGGGCGCGAGCCGGCCGTTGACGATCTCGATCTCCTCCTCGTCGATGTCACCGGCCCGGTGCGCGGCCCAGAGCCGCCGGCAGTCGGTGCAGGCGCCCAGGACCTCGCCCTTGTGATGCCCGACGACCATCGGGCCGACCGGCAGGACGATCGTCGGCAGGTCGACGGAGGCGGCACCCATGATCTGCGCAGGCAGGGTCTTGTCGCAGCCGCCGATCACCACGACCGCATCCATGGGCTGGGCGCGGATCATCTCCTCCGTGTCCATCGCCATCAGGTTGCGCAGGTACATCGAGGTCGGGTGGGCGAAGCTTTCGTGGATGGAGATGGTCGGGAAGACCATTGGCATCGCGCCGGCGAGCATGACGCCGCGCTTCGCGGCCTCGACGAGCTGGGGCACGTTCCCGTGGCAGGGATTGTAGTCGGAATAGGTGTCCGTGATGCCGACGATGGGCCGCTCGAGCGCGTCGTCGGAATACCCCATCGCCTTGATGAACGCCTTGCGCAGGAACAGCGAGAAACCTGCGTCGCCGTAGCTCGTGAGCCCCTTGCGCAAACCCTTTGACATTCCGCTCCCGCCTAATCGCATTTGGCCCCGAAGGCCTTGGCGGCGACGTTAGCCGGATCGGAAGCGGCGGGCCAGCGACGCTGACCCGCCGGGGTAGATCAGGCCGGCAGCCGGCCGTCCGGGGTGTAGCGATCGACTGCGGTCGGGAGTTCGCGGGCTAGCCTGGACAGCAGCTCCTCGCGGGAAAGGCCGGTTTTCTGTGCAAGCGTCTGTAGCACATCCGGGCCGATCGCGTGTTCGAGCTCGGTCGGCGCGACCTCGCGGTTCGGGCCCGTTCCGACCCACGACTCGACCGCGTCCCGCTGGCCGGCCTGCGCGAAACGGTCCCGGAGTTCGTTGAGTCCGTTGCCGAGGAAGCCGCCCGGGTTGGGCGCGCTTCCGCCTGCAGCGCCGCCCGTCGCGCCTCCGACGAGGCTGCCGATCAGCCCGCCGAGGCCACCCTGGCCGCCGAGCAGGCCGCCGAGGCCACCCTGTGAGCCCTGGTTCGGCTGCTGGTTGATCTGCGGCTGCTGCCCGCCTGCCTGCTGCCCGAGGCCGCCGAGCATTTCGGCGATCTTGTCGCGGTTCTGATACCCCGCCACGGCCAAGAGGCCGAGCAGGGCGGTCATGGACGGAAATGGACTATCACTCATGCCGTTCCTCCTCCTTGTTGCGCCGGTAAAAGGTTCGAACGGGTGGCCGGTTCCGCTCGCGGCCTTCGTCAGCCGCCTGCGACGCCCTGCGTGTTCACGGAGAGCGCGTAGATCGACTGGCTCGCGGCCATGAACAGGCGGTTGCGCATCGGGCCGCCGAAACAGACATTGGCGCAGCGCTCCGGCAGGCGGATCCGGCCGATCAGCCGGCCATCCGGATTGTAGATCATCACCCCGTCGAGCTCGGGCGAGCCCATGCCCCAGCCGCACCAGAGATTGCCGTCGACATCGAGCCGGAACCCGTCCGGCGTGCCCGGCCCGGCATCGATGAAGGTGCGCTTGTTGGTGATGGCGCGCCCGCCGTCTCGGACATCGTAGGCCAGGATCAGGCGGTTCGGCGTTGCGCGGGATTCGACGACATAGAGAATGCTCTCGTCCGGCGAGAAGGCGAGGCCGTTCGGCCCGCGCAGGTCCCCGGCGACGACGGACAACTCGCCCGTCTCGCCGTCGATCCGGTAGACATTCTGCGGCAGTTCGGGCGCGGCGACGCGGCCTTCGTAATTTCCCAGGATGCCGAAGACCGGGTCCGTGAACCAGACCGAGCCGTCGGATTTCACGACGACGTCGTTCGGCGAATTGAGCCGCTTGCCCTCGAAGCTGTCGGCCAGGACCGTGATCGCGCCGTCATACTCGGTGCGTGTCACGCGGCGGCCATGCTCGCAGGTGACGAGACGGCCCTGCCGGTCGCGCGTGTTGCCGTTGCCCCAGTTCGACGGCTTGCGAAACACCGAGACGGCGCCCGTCTCCTCGTCCCAGCGCATCATGCGGTCGTTCGGGATGTCGCTCCAGACAAGCTGCCGCTGATCGCCGAACCACACCGGGCCCTCGGCCCAGCGGAATCCCGTGGCGATCCGCTCGACCGCCGCGCTGAAGATCCGGTACTTCGCGAAGCTCTCGTCGAGGATCTCGATCGCCGGATCCGGGTACAGGCTCGCCGGCTGCCACATCGACGCTTCCTCCAATCGATGCTCCGAGCTTCTACGTCCGGCCAATCTTCCGGTCGAGAGCTGGCGAGGAAGCCCGCCCGCGCTCCCTCTCCCGTGCGGGAGAGGGCTGGGGTGAGGGACTGACCTCTCCGGATAGGGCTCACCCGCACCCTGTCCCTCTCCCACCCGGGATAGGGGACCCGCGCCAGGCTCGAAGCGAGCGCGGACTCACACGGCGAGATAAGCGTCCCTGACCTCGGCATTCGCGTCGAGCTCAGCGATCGTGCCGGAGAACCGCACCCGGCCGCGTTCGATGATCACGGCACGGTCCGAGATCAGCCGGGCGAAGTGCAGGTTCTGCTCGGAGATGAGGAGGCTCAGCCCCTCCCGCTTCATGGCCAGGATGGCGGTCGCCATGTCCTCGACGATCTTCGGCGCGAGGCCTTCGGAGGGCTCGTCGAGGAGCACGAGGCCGGGATTGCCCATGAGGGTGCGGGCGATGGTCAGCATCTGCTGCTCGCCACCGCTCATCCGGCCGCCCGGGCGCTTGCGCATCGCACCGAGGTTCGGGAACAGCGCGTAGAGCTTTTCGGGCGTCCAGGTCGGCGCTCCCGGGCGCGAGGGCTGGCGCCCGACCTCGAGGTTCTCCTCGACGGTCAGCTCGGTGAAGATGCGCCGGTCTTCCGGCACGTAGCCGAGCCCGGCGCGGGCGATGTCGTGCGTCGGCTTGGCCGAGAGATCGCGGCCCTCGTAGACGATCTGGCCCGTGCGCCGCTCGAGGAGGCCGACGAGCGCCTTGAACGTCGTCGACTTGCCAGCGCCGTTGCGGCCGAGAAGCGCGACCACCTCGCCGTCCCCGACCTCCAGCCCGAGATCGAACAGGATGTGGGCCGGGCCGTACCAGGCGTTGAGACCCGAGACCTGGAGCTTCATGCCACGGCTCCGGCAGGTGCATGGCCGTAGAGGTGCCCCTCGCCGAGATAGACGGCCCGGACCTTCGGATCGCGCCGCACGCTCTCCGGCGACCCGGTCGCGATGATGCGGCCGCGGTCGAGCACCATGATGCGATCGGCATGTTCGAAGACGACATCCATGTCGTGCTCGGTGAACAGGATGCCGATTTGGCGGGCGCGGGCGATCTCGGCCGCCAGCCGCATCAGCTCGACGCGGTCGGCCGGGGCCATGCCGGCGGTCGGCTCGTCCATGAGGAGGAGGGACGGCTCGTTCGTCAGCGCGACCGCGAGCTCGAGGCGCTTCACGTCGCCGTAGGCGAGCTCGCCGGAGGGCCGCTCGGCCGCTTCGCGCATGCCGACGAGTGCCAGGAGATCCTCCGCTTCCCGTGCCTGCGCGCGGCCCGCGAAGCCGATCATGCGCCCGAGCGCGCCCTGCCGGGCGAGGAGCCCGACCTGCACGTTCTCCCGCACGCTCATGGACGCGAATGTCGCCGTGATCTGGAACGTCCGGCCGACGCCGAGCGCCCAGACGCGTCGCGGATCGAGGCCGGTCGTGTCGCGCCCGGCGATGCTGATGCGGCCGGTGTCGGCCTTCACCTGGCCGTTCAGCATGTTGAAGCAGGTCGACTTGCCGGCACCGTTCGGCCCGATGAGGGCCAGGAGCTCGCCGCGCTCCAGCGTGAACGAGACGTTCTGCACGGCCTTCACGCCGCCATACGATTTCGAGAGGTTCTCGACCGTGAGGAGCGGCGCGCTCATTCGGCCGGCCTCAGGGCAGTCGTGCCAAGCGGGGCTGGGCGGGCCGGCCAGAACCGCGGCAGGAGCGCCTGGAGCGACCCGACGATCCCGCGCGGGAAGGCGACCACGAGGACGACGATGAACATTCCGAGCACGAGCTTCGAATAGTCCGTCTCGCTCATCAGGACGACGCTCAGCGCGCGGAACACGACTGCGCCGACGACGGCGCCGGACACGGTCTCGACGCCGCCGAGCAGCACCATGACGAGGCCGTCGACCGAGAGCGGGATGCCGAGATTGTCCG
>CAXUKK010000034.1:0-12308 GCA_964251455.1 uncultured Enterovirga sp. | reverse complement strand
GCTGGTCGCGTCGAGCCCGGCCTTGCGAGCAAGGCCCGAAGCCGATAGCCCGTAACGATCGGCCAGACGGTCGATCGCGGCCCAGATACGTGTGTGGGACAGCATGGCGCGCTCGCAAGGCTGTGAGAAGATCAGCCTAGGCTAGGAAAATAAGGCAAGTTTGCGGCGGAAGCAACAGCCGCCGCATTGTTTCCAGGGCATGCGCGATCCGATGCGGCTTATCTACAAGATCTGTCCCGAAGAGCTTTGGCGTGGAGCGGAGCGTGACGGCGAGTTTGCCGGGGCCCCTGTCGATGCGCAGGACGGCTTCATCCACTTCTCGACAGCCCAGCAACTCGCCGGCACCGCTCGAAAGCACTTCGCTGGTCAGAGAGACCTCCTGCTCATCTCGGTTGATGAGGCGGCACTCGGAGACCTGCTGCGATACGAACCGTCCCGGGGCGGCGATCTCTTTCCGCATCTCTACGGGCCGATGCCGCTGCATGCCGTCCGCAAGGTGCAGACGCTGGACCTCGGGTCCGACGGGCAGGTGATCCTGCCACCGATCCAGGACGAGGACGCGAAGACCTTCGACCCATTTGCGCATGGCTGGACCACGCGGCATCAGGCCGGCCTCATCGGCCTGCTCGGGCCGATCTGGATGAAGGAGGAGGGCGAAGCCCGGCTCTACGGGTTCGTGGCGGAAGCCCGGCACCTGAACCAGGGAGGGGTCGTCCATGGCGGCATGCTCATGGCCTTCGCAGACCAGGCTCTAGGGATGGTCGCCTCACGCGCCAACGAAGGACGGCGGCAGGTGACCGTGCAACTCGACACCCATTTCCTCGCGACCGTGAAGGAAGGCGAATTCGTGGTTGCCCATTGCGAGGTCGTGCGACTGGCGCGATCGATGATCTTCATGCGGTGCGCGCTGAACGTGGATACACGCCCGGTGGCGACCGCGTCGGGTGTCTGGAAAGTGCTCGGAGCCTGACCTCGGCTCAGCGCTTGCCGCCCATCAGGCGCATGATGAGCCAGATGGGTACGACGATCATCGCGCCGGTGAGAATATAGGCTCCGGCGTTTCGGAACGCGCCGAACCCGAGGTTGAACAGCGATCTGGCTCCCGCCACGATGCGTGCGGGCAGCGTTGTCGGCGTGAACCCGAACCCCGCCATGATCGCCCCGATCACGAGCGACAGAAACAGGAGCTTGAACAGCAGGGCGAGCGGTGAGCCGCCGAACAAGCGTTGGAGCGTTGCACCCATGTCCGGCTCCTACCCAGGCCGTCCGGCAAGGAGCTTGCCGTAGACCGATAGTGTTCCCGAGATCATCGTCTCGAGTGAGAAATGCTGCTCCACATGCGCCCGGGCGCGCTGGGACAGACCTTCATGGGCGCTCGCGCCAAGCCCGAGCACTTCGTCGAGGGCTTCAGCCAGTGCGGCAGGTTCGGCGGCGGGCACGCGCCACCCGGTTCGGCGTGGGGCAGTGGTGTCGGGGGGTGCCAGGACCGTCTCGGGCACGGCGCCGAGATCCGAGACGACGACGGGAGTCCCCATGGCCTGAGCCTCGACGGCGACCCTGCCGAACGCCTCGGGCTCCGTCGACGGGACGGTCACGACTGACGCGGCCAGATAGGCGGCGGGCATGTCGGTGCAATGTCCGACCCGGCGCACAATTCCGGCGAGCCCCCGTTCTCCGATCAGCCGATCGAGTTCCTTGACGTAGCCGTCGCGGCCCTGGTGGTCGCCGGCTAGAATATACGCGATGTCGCGCCGGCCGCGGTCACGCAGACGCGCGGCCGCTTCGATCAGGACTTTCTGGCCCTTCCAGCTGGTCAACCGTGCTGCCAGGAGCACGATCCGTTCATGCGGAGCGACCTCCCACTTGCGCCGGAGCGCATCGACCCGCTCGGCCGAGACTGCAGCGGGAGAGAACTCGGTCAGGTCGGTGCCGCGCTGCAGGGTCACGACCTTCTCACCGTCGGTGCCGTAGACCGACTTCAGCAAGCCGGCCGTGAAGGCGGAGTTGGCGATGACCGTGTCCCCGCGCGCCATCACCGAATTATAGAGACGCTTGGCCGAAGACCGGCCCGCGTAGCTGCCGTGGAAGGTCGTGACGAACGGAATGCCGAGGCTGCGGGCCGCCCCTAGTCCCACCCAGGCGGGAGCACGCGAGCGAGCATGGATCAAGTCGGCGCGCTCATGGTAGGCAATGCGCGCCAGCCGGCGGATATTCGCAAGCATCGAGAACGGGTTCTTGGTCCGGGCCGGGAAGGGGATCCAGATCCCCCCATGCGCCTGGAGTTCTCCCACCAGACGGCCACCTTCGCTTGCAACGAGAGCGCGCGCGCCGACATCGGCGAGGCCGGCCGCCACGTCAATCGCGGTGCGCTCCGCGCCACCCGCCTCAAGCTCTGGGATGATCTGCAAAATGGTGCGCCCGGCGAGCGGGTGTGCGCTCGTGCGCGGAAAAGCCGAGGTCTGTCGCGACGCTGTGATCACAGGTGTAGGGATAAAGCGGCTGCTGCCATGAGATGGCAACCCTGCGGGCCGTGAGTTGAGGTTCGGTTAACCATGACGCTTTCGATCGAGGTCGGACAAGGTCCTGAGGGGCGGAGCATCGCTGTACAATCGCGCGACGGGATCGGTCCGCCGGTCGTCTGGTTCGGGGGCTTCCGGTCCGACATGCGGGCCACCAAGGCCGAGGCGCTGGATGCGTGGGCCGCCGGCGCGGGCCGCCGCTTCGTACGCTTCGACTATTCCGGCCATGGCGAATCCGGCGGTTCCTTCACGGACGGGACGATCTCCCGATGGCTCGAAGAGGGGCTTGCGGTGCTCGCCGCCCATGCGCCGGAACGACCGATCCTAGTCGGGTCGTCTATGGGCGCCTGGATCGCGACCCTCGCGGCCCTTCGGCTAGCGGCGGAATGTGGCGATCACGCGCCCGCGGGTCTCGTCCTGCTCGCGCCGGCGATCGATTTCACCGAGCGCCTGATGTGGGACGTCTTCCCGGCTGAAGTGCGCGAAACGATTGGACGGGACGGCGTGTACCATCGTCCGTCCGCTTATGGCGAGCCGTATCCGATCACGGCCAAGTTGATCGAAGACGGCCGCCGTAACCTTCTCCTCGGCGGCCCGATCCGGACGAATGCGTCCGTGCACGTCCTGCAAGGGATGCAGGATCCAGATGTGCCATGGGAGCATGCGCTCAGCTTCGTCGAGCGTCTTCCGGGCGAAAACGTCCAGCTGACGCTCGTCAAGGACGGCGATCACCGCCTGTCGCGGCCGGAGGACATCGACCGGCTGATCCGAGCCGTCGAGGCGGTCCTCCGCCGCGCAGACGCGCAATCTGGTTAGTTGAGGCCAACCGTCCGGAGGTCCTGAGCCCAGGCATTCGCGAGTGCCGCGTCACGCGAATCCGTGAGCAGGATCGGAGATCCGCTGGCGGACAGGAGCGCGAACAGCTCGAGATCCGGCGCAAGGTCGGGAGCCTGCGGGAACAGCCGCTTGACCTCGTCCGAGCGCATCGGCCTCACATAGGCGATCTGCCCCTCGCCGAGCTCCGCGAAGGCGCGGGTATCGAACTGGCCGTCTGAATTGGTGTTCTGGTTCAAGGTTGACATGATTTGCTCCTCTAAGAACGGCCAGACTTCGCTCAGTCGCGAGAGACGATCTCGACGCGCCGAGCCACCCGTGCCGGCTCCGGCCTGGCGAGATCGATCGAAAGCAAACCATTCGACAGATCGGCGCCGAGCACTTCCATTCCGTCCGCGAGGAGGAACGTCCGCTGGAACTGGCGAGCCGCGATACCGCGGTGCAGGAATAGCCGCGTCTTGTCCTCGAGCTGCCGCCCACGAACGACCAGCTGGTTCTCCTCGATCTGGATGTCGAGTTGATCCGGCGTGAACCCGGCGACCGCTAGCGAGATCCGCAAGCGTTCCGGAGCCTCGGACGAGCGAGGCAGACGTTCGATGTTGTAGGGTGGGTATCCATCGTTCGTGGCCTTGGTGATGCGGTCGAGCGTCTGCTCGATCTCATCGAAGCCTAGAAGACATGGATGCCCGAATGGCGAAGCTCGTGACATGCGTTGAAGCCCAGTATGGCACTTCGCGGACCGGGAGACCCTGACGGCATCTCCCTCCCGCCACGATGATATGTGGACGGGTCAGCGCGACATCAAGCGAGTGCGCCGAGACGCATGTCCTTCAGATTGCCACGCTCCACGTGGTCGAGCGGGAACCGGATGAGGAACGAGGACGAACCGTCGCTCGGCTCCTCGATGCCGCCGTTGATTTGCTGGACGAGCTTCCGGACGATGGTGAGCCCGAGCCGTCGCCTCGGCGCGGACGCGCGGTCGAAGCCGACCCCGTTATCCGTGATGCGAAGCGTCCCGAACGGTTCGTCCTTCTGGATCTCGACCTTGATGAGACCCCGCCGACCTTCCGGGAATGCGTGCCGATAGGCATTCGTGAGGAGCTCGACCGCGATGAATGCGAGCGGGACCGCGGTATCCAGCGGGACGCGCATCGACTCCGCGTCGAGCTCCGACGTGATTCCGCGTTCCTCGCCTCCGAAAGCGTCGGACAGCTCCCTCAGCAGCTCTTCGAGGTAGGTCTTGAAGTCGATCGAAGCCAGATCGGGCGAGTTGTAGAGCAGCGTGTGAACGCGTGCCATCGCGCCGATCCGACGGACGGCACTCTCGAATGGTTCACGCTGCTCTGGGCTGAGTTCCCGCGATCCCAGCCGGAGCAGGCTTTGCACGATCTGCAGGTTGTTTTTGACACGGTGGTAGATTTCGCGGAGCAACACCTCGCGCTCGGACGAGGCCTTTCGCTGCTCTCCCAACGCGTCCTGCGTTGTCCTCAGAAGCCGCGCGTCGAGTTCGCCGAGCGCCCGTGAGGCTGCGAGACGCTCCTCGCTCACTCGCCGCTCCATGACGGTGTGGACAATGAAGATGGCCAGGATGCCGGCAAGGATCAGACTCAGGGCTCCGGCTGCGATCGTTGCCCAGACGGAACCCTTGGAAAACTTATCGATCTGGCGCCGGTCGATGGAGGCCACGGCAACCCATTCGGTCAGATCGGAGCGCACGAAGGAACTCGATATCGGCTCGCCTTCCCGTGACACGGCCTGGAAAAGGCCCGACTTCCTGCCTCTCACCCCGTCCCGGAAATACGAGGTGACCTCCTGGCCGATCGTCGATTCAGGTGCGCGGGAGCGGGCGAGAACCGTGTCTCCCCCGTTTGCAACGGTCAGGAGGATCCTGGACTCCCTGCTCTCGGCTGCCACGATGCGTTGGATCTCGGCCGCATCGTAGCCGGCGATCAGGGCGAGCCTGACCTCATCGTTCCTGACCACAGGGACGGAAAGGGTGATGACCCCCGGTTGCCCTCCGGGCTGCACCGCGGTCGAGATGATCGGCTTGCGACTTTCGCGTAGGCTCATGAGAGCCGGCGCGGTCGGCCGTGGCGGCCAGCCGGCGCGGGTCGTCGTGAGGGTTTCGCCGGACATTGTGTCGACGACGGCCAGACTCGACCAATTGGGGATCGTAGCGGCGATCCGGTTCGCAGCGTCACTGAAGCCTGGGTCGGCCGCATCGAGACCGGGAAGTGCCGACACTGCTCGCAATGCCAGGAGCTGCTGCTCGAGCACCCCATCGATGCGGCGGGAGAGCATCGAGGCCCGCGCGGACAGGTAGACCTCTATGTCGCGCTCGCTTTTGTTGAGCTCGGACCGGATCCAGAAGCCGGCAAACAAGATGAGGGGCACCAGCGCAGCAAGACCGGCCGCCGCGATCACGTAAAGGCGCTGCAGTCGCTTGCGTCCCTGCTCGCCATCCGCAAGCCACGGCACACCGCCTGTCTCTGCTATCGTGCGCCGTGACACCCTCATACAATCTCGACCCGAGCTCTCATGGCCGCAGGGCCGGCCAACAGCACCGGTCCTCCATCCCCCGAGTGGACCTTCTGATCCGCATACGGGCTGTCCCCGACACCCGGCCGACCGAGGTACCCGGTCAGACCGCACTGGAGCGTTTTGGCGAAACTCTCATACGGGGTACCGGTTCCTGGGAAGCTCCAAGGTGCGCCTCATAGCTGTGGACTCCGGGCGGCGGGCCTCATCCATTCGGGCGCAGGCAGACCCTTGCTGTCGAGGAACGCCGGATTGAACAGCTTTGATGCGTAGCGCGCCCCGGAATCGCAGAGCACGGTGACGATTGTGGAGCCGGGCCCCAGGTCGCGGGCGAGCCGGATCGCGCCCGCCACGTTGATTCCGGCCGAGCCGCCCAGGCAGAGGCCTTCCTCCCGAACCAGGCTGAAAAGCAGCGGAAGCGCCTCCTCATCCGCGATTTGGTATGCGTGGTCGACCCGCAATCCCTCCAGGTTCGCCGTGATCCGGCCCTGGCCGATCCCCTCGGTCACCGAGCTGCCGGAGGATTTCAACTCCCCTGTCGTGTAGTAGCTGAAGAGGGCCGCCCCCATCGGATCCGCGAGGGCGATCGCGACATCCGGCCGACGCGTGCGCAGACCCTCGGCCACGCCGGCGAGCGTGCCGCCCGTGCCGACGGCGCAGATGAACCCATCGACCTTGCCGCCGGTCTGCTCCCAAATCTCGGGCGCGGTCGTGTCGACGTGAGCCCGACGGTTTGCCGTGTTGTCGAACTGGTTCGCCCAGATCGCGCCGTTCGCTTCCGTTCTCGCCAGTTGCTCGGCGAGGCGGCCCGATTGATGCACGTAATTGTCGGGGTTCGAGTACGGGACGGCCGGCACCTCGACGAGTTCGGCGCCGGCAAGCCGGAGTGCGTCCTTCTTCTCCTGGCTCTGCGTTTCGGGGATCACGATGACGGTCCTGAAGCCGAGCGCGTTAGCGACCATGGCGAGGCCGATCCCGGTGTTGCCCGCGGTGCCCTCCACGATCGTACCGCCCTGCCTGAGCTCGCCGCGGCGCATTGCATCCATGATGATCCCCAGCGCGGCGCGGTCCTTGACCGACCCACCGGGATTCATGAACTCGGCCTTGCCCAGGATGGTGGCGCCCGTGAGCTCGGATGCCTGGCGCAGGCGAATGAGCGGGGTACGGCCGATGGCCCCGAGAACGTCGTTTCTGATGTCCAAGGGTCAGGCTCCTGTTGGCCGGCGATGTCGAGGCATGTCGTTCAAGTCGCTGCCCGGTGCAAGCGGGGTGGATCCGGCGGCCGGCTTCCCCGATTGTCGACCGAACCAGGAGACATGCATGTCGAAACCGCTGATCGTCGAAATACCCCACCAACTCGGACGTGAGGAGGCGCGACGGCGCCTCGATGCCGGGATAGGCCAGCTCAAGACGAAGTTCGGCGACAAGCTGAATTCCGTCGATGAGACGTGGAGCGGCAATCACCTGGACGTCGTCATCAAGGCCATGGGACAGGTGATATCCGCCGGGCTCGACGTCGAGGCCGACCATGTGCGCCTCGAAATGCAGCTGCCCTGGATGCTTGCAATGCTGGCCGAGAAGGCGAAAGGGTTCATCCGCAAGGAGGGCCAACTCCTCCTCGAGAAGAAGAAGTAGGCCGGAGCGGGCTTCGGCATCGGAGGATACGCTTTGCTCATCGCCGTCGACCGTCTGCTCGCGCTCGTCTCGGAGATTTTCGCCGCTGGCGGCTGCTCATCCGAGGAGGCGGACCGGGTGGCGCACGGGTTGGTCGACGCGAATTTGACCGGCCATGACAGCCATGGCGTGGCGCGTGTGCCGCGATACGTCGAGTGGCTCAGGGCCGGCGAGGTCGAAGCTGGGCGGTCGATCAAGGTGCTGAGCGAGACGGGTGCGCTCTCGGTGCTGGATGGGCAGTACGGTTTCGGCGCGACCGTGGGCCGCCAAGCGGTCGAGCTCGGAATCCGGCGCGGGCTGGAGATGGGCACAGCGATCGTCGCCCTGCGCCACGCCGGGCATCTCGGCCGCATCGGGCAATGGGCGGAACTTGCCTTGGCGAGCGGCCTCGTCTCGATGCACTTCGTCAATGTCGCCGGAAGCGTACTGGTGGCACCGTTCGGCGGTGTGGACCGCCGCTTCTCGACCGCCCCGATCGCGTTCGGCTTCCCCGTCGAGGGCGAGCCCCCGGTCGTGCTCGATTTCGCGACATCGGCCGTCGCCGAGGGCAAGGTGCTCGTCGCGGCAAATGGGGGCAAGCCGGTGCCGCCGGGCAGCCTCATCGGTCCGGACGGGCAGCTCAGCACAGACCCGGCGACCCTCTACGGTCCGCCGGAGGGAACAACCGACCGCGATCACCGGAACGGCAAGGGTGCGATCCGGGCCATGGGCGAGCACAAGGGATCCGGCCTCGCCTTGATGTGCGAGCTTCTCGGGGGCGTGCTGGTCGGGTCAGGTACCTCTGGGCCCGAGAAGCAGCGCTTCGCCAACGGGATGGTCTCGATCTACCTGTCGCCCGCGGCGTTCGGCTCGGCAGAGGACATGGCCCGGGAGGCTCGCACGTTCGTGGCCTATGTCCGTTCTTCCCGCCCCGCCACGCCGGGCCGGGACGTGCAGATACCGGGTGATCCCGAGCGACACACGCGCGACGAGCGTTCTGCCCAGGGTATCCCGTTGCCGGCCGGGACTTGGGACGCGATCCGGACAACGGCCGGGCGGCTCGGCGTGGCCGTGTAAGTTCGGCCGGTCAGGTCGGAGACAAATCGTCAACTCGGCTTAAGCTTGACGCCGCAGGCGGATTGACTCGTCGCGGCGAGTCGCCACATGTCCGGCTTGGCAGCTGTTGGGCTCGCGCCGAACGCCCGCGGCTGCCGACCCGAAACGACTAGGAGTTCGCCCCATTCGCAGACCAATGAGAGCCATGCCGGTCCCGCAGAAGGATGGACCTCGCGCTAACCGCGATATCAGGGGCGTGCGCGATGTTCAGCTGATTGACCAGGACGGCCAGAACCGGGGTGTCGTACCCTTCCCCGATGCACTCAAATTGGCCGAAGAATCGGGGCTCGATCTCGTCGAGATCGCTCCGAATTCCGCGCCGCCGGTCTGCAAGCTCCTCGATTACGGCCGCTTTCGCTTTCTTGAGCAGAAGAAGCAATCCGAGGCGCGCAAGCGCCAGAAGACCGTCGAGGTCAAGGAGATCAAGCTTCGTCCAGGCATCGACAAGCACGATTATGAAGTGAAGATGAAGGCCGTGCAGCGCTTCTTCGAAGAGGGTGACAAGGTCAAGGTGACCCTCCGCTTCCGGGGCCGAGAGATGGCTCACCAGGATCTCGGCCTCAGGCTCCTTGAGCGCGTGAAGGCGGAAACGGCGGAACTCGCCAAGGTGGAAAGCGAGCCGCAGCTCGAAGGCCGTCAGATGGTCATGATCCTCGCGCCACGCTGAGGCTCCCGGGCGCCGCTGGACGCGGCGTCGTCACCCCGTTTGACCACGTCGCCGGGACCGCCTCTGGCCCTGGCATGAGACTTGGATGATGCCGCGCAACGTCCGCCCATTGCGGACCACGCGGCCGTCAGCCCTTGCGACACCCCGAGATCATCGCGGTCGCGTTCGGCGAGCGACGCTGAGGAGGGTGCAGGATGACGGTTCAAGCTCGCCGGGGCGTCTCGCGTAGAACACTCTTGGAAGCGACCGGCACTGCCGCCGCAGCGGCGGCAGCAGGCGCCGCCTTTCCGAGCGGCGCTTTCGCCCAGGGTGCAGGCCCTGAGGTGAAGGGCGCCAAGCTCGGCTTCATTGCCCTGACGGATGCTGCCCCGCTCTTCGTCGGCAAGGAGAAGGGCATCTTCGCCAAATACGGCATGCCGGATGTCGAGGTCCTGAAACAGGCATCCTGGGGGACGACGCGCGACAACCTCGTGCTCGGCGGTGCCGGGAACGGCATCGACGGGGCGCATATCCTGACGCCGATGCCGTACCTGATCTCGGCCGGGCGCGTCACGCAGAACAACGTGCCGGTGCCGATGTACATCCTGGCGCGGCTGAACCTGAACGGCCAGTGCATCTCCGTCGCGAAGGAGTACCTCGACGCGAAGATCGGCCTGGATACGAAGCCGTTCAAAACCGCGCTGGATAAGAAGAAGGCATCCGGCAAGGCCATCAAGGCGGCCATGACCTTTCCGGGCGGCACACACGACCTCTGGATCCGCTACTGGCTCGCGGCCGGCGGCATCGATCCTGACAAGGACATCGAGACGATCGTCGTCCCGCCGCCGCAGATGGTCGCCAACATGAAGGTCGGCACCATGGATTGCTTCTGCGTCTGCGAGCCGTGGAACGAGCAACTGATCCACCAGGGCATCGGCTACACGGCGCTTACCACCGGCGAGCTTTGGGCGAAGCACCCGGAGAAGGCCCTCGGCATGCGGGCCGACTGGGTCGACAAGAACCCGCGGGCCGCCCGCGCGCTGCTCATGGCCGTCATGGAGGCGCAGCAATGGTGTGAGAAGCCCGAGAACCGCGATGAACTCGCCGGCATCGTGGCCAAGCGGCAATGGATCAACGTGCCTGTCGCGGATGTGACGAGCCGCATGAAAGGCGAGTTCGATTACGGCACCGGCCGCGTCGAGAAGGACAGCCCGCACATCATGCGGTTCTGGGCCGATCAGGCCTCCTACCCGTTCAAGAGCCACGATGCCTGGTTCCTCACCGAGGACATCCGGTGGGGCAAGTTCGCGCCTGATACCGACGTGAAAGGCCTCATCGGCAAGGTGAACCGTGAGGATCTGTGGCGCGAAGCCGCCAAGGAGATGGGCGTTCCGCCGGAGGGCATCCCGACGTCGACCTCGCGCGGGAAGGAGACCTTCTTCGACGGCAAGGTCTTCGATCCCGACAATCCGTCAGCTTACCTCGCCAGCCTCGACATCAAACGCGTCGCCTGACGCAGCGCAGCCTTGTCCATCGGTGTCCGGAGCTTGAGATGAGCGTCTCCGCCATGAAGTTCGCCGAGGTCGCGCCCGCTGCGCTGCCGGAGCCTGCGGCGACGGCGCCCCCCACGCCGCCAGCAGGGACGGCCCAGCCCGTGTCGGCGCCGTACCGCTTGCCGGGCGCTTGGTCCAAGCTCGCGGCCACGATCGTGCCGCCCCTCGTCGTGCTCGGGGCCATCCTCCTCGTCTGGCAAATCCTGTGCAGCCGTCCGGGAGCCGGTCTGCCGCCCCCATCCCGCGTCGTGACGGATACCTGGGGGCTTATCGTCGATCCCTTCTTCGACAATGGCGGGACGGATAAGGGGCTGTTCTGGCACATCTCGGCAAGCCTGCAGCGGGTCGCGCTCGGCTATTCGCTGGCTGCCATCGCGGGCATCGCGCTCGGCACGCTCGTCGGCCAGTCCGTCTGGGCCATGCGCGGCCTCGATCCGATCTTCCAGGTTCTCCGCACCGTTCCGCCGCTCGCCTGGCTTCCGCTCGCTCTCGCGGCGTTTCGCGACGGGCAGCCGTCAGCCATTTTCGTGATCTTCATCACGTCGATCTGGCCGATCATCATCAACACGGCGGTCGGCATCCGCAATATTCCGCAAGACTACCGCAACGTCAGCGCCGTCCTGCGGCTGAACGGATTCGAATTTTTCACGAAAATCATGGTCCCGTCGGCGGCCCCCTACATATTCACTGGACTTCGGATCGGTATCGGTCTGTCCTGGCTGGCGATCGTTGCCGCTGAAATGTTGATCGGCGGCGTCGGTATCGGCTTCTTCATCTGGGATGCCTGGAATTCGTCTCACATCAGCGAGATCATTTTGGCGCTGGTCTATGTCGGCATGATCGGCTTCCTGCTGGATCGCGTGGTGGCCTTCGTCGGCGTCTACGTGACGCGCGGAACGAGCGCTCAGTAAACAGGCACAGGCGGAAAATGGCCTATCTCGACATCAACCACGTCGGCATCTCGTTCAGTCGCGCAGGCGCCACGACGGAAGTGCTGCGCGACGTCGATTTGCAAATCGCTAAGGGAGAATACGTCGCTGTCATCGGGCATTCCGGCTGCGGGAAGTCGACGCTCCTCAACATCATCGCCGGGCTGGCACGCGCCTCGGTCGGCGGCATCCTGCTCGAGGGCCGGGAGGTGAATTCACCCGGTCCCGATCGCGCTGTGGTCTTCCAGAACCACTCGCTGCTGCCGTGGCTGACGGTGCGGGAGAACGTGAGCCTTGCGGTCGACAAGGTCTTCCGCGGCAAGAAGTCGAAGGCCGAGCGCCGGGACTGGATCGATGCCAATCTGGCCCTGGTGAACATGACCCACGCGGCCGAGAAGCGCCCCGGCGAGATCTCGGGCGGCATGAAGCAGCGCGTCGGCATCGCGCGCGCGCTCGCCATGGAGCCCAAGGTTCTCCAGCTCGACGAACCGTTCGGCGCGCTGGACGCTCTCACCCGGAC
>CAXUKK010000033.1:0-12508 GCA_964251455.1 uncultured Enterovirga sp. | reverse complement strand
CCCAAGATCGGAGCTCACGGCAAGCCGGTCCTCTTCCTGCACCCGAAGGATTTCTGCGGCACGCTGACCGAACTCGAGCAGGCTTGATCGCGATGCGAGCGGTGGACTGGATGGCGCGCTCGCTCCTGACGACGCTGCTGGCCGTCATCGTCCTGGCAGGGCTGTCGATCTACGCTGGCGTGCTACTGAAGCTCACCGTCGCGGGGGCTGTCGGTCTGTATTTCGTCCTCTGGTGGACGCTGCTTTTCGCCGTCCTGCCGATCCGGATCCGCACCCAGGCGGAGGCTGGGGACATTACGGAAGGGACCGAGCCCGGTGCTCCGGCTAGCCCCGCATTGAGGGAGCGAGCGATCTGGACGACGATCGCGGCAGGCGTCGTCTTCGTAGCGGTCGCGGCGCTCTTTCCACTCGCCGGTCTGTAGCAGAGGGGGCTTGGCCCAAAACAAAAGAGCAAGGCTGGTCAGCCCTGCTCTTCGCCTTGCGGCAGATCGACGATTACTCCAATTTCCCATTATGGCCGGACGTTGACGGCGGGACCGGAGCTTCACTTCCTCCCAGACTTGGACCCGGCGCATGCTCTTACGGCTGCGGCCGAGGACGCCTGTCTATGGCAGCGAAATGACGCTGTCATCTAAAAACAACTGTTGCTCGACGAAAGTTGGGGTCGTCGATCTCCCGATCGCGGATTTTGCGCGCGGTTCTTTCCATCCTTGCATTCGGAGGCGGATGGTTTGATAGCGAAGCGACATGAGCGCCGTTGACGCGCTTCTCCGGCGTCCCGCTCCAGCCCCCATCTCAGATGCGCCTGTCCCGCTTCCTCCTGCCGATTCTCCGCGAGGCACCGCGCGAGGCGGACATCGCCTCACATCGCCTGATGTTGCGCGCCGGGATGATCCGCCAGCAATCCGCCGGGATCTACTCGTGGCTCCCGCTCGGCTATCGGGTGCTGCGCAAGATCGAGGCGATCGTTCGCGAGGAGCAGAACCGCTCGGGCGCGATCGAACTCCTCATGCCGACGATCCAGTCGGCGGATCTCTGGCGCGAATCCGGCCGCTACGACGCCTACGGCAAGGAGATGCTGCGCATCCAGGACCGGCATGAGCGCGAGATGCTGTTCGGGCCGACGAACGAGGAGATGGTGACGGACATCTTCCGGTCCTACGTGAAATCGTATCGCGACCTGCCGATGAACCTCTACCATCTGCAGTGGAAGTTTCGGGACGAGGTCCGGCCGCGCTTCGGCGTGATGCGCTCGCGCGAGTTCCTGATGAAGGACGCCTATTCGTTCGACATCGATCAGGCCTCGGCGCGCCACTCCTACAACAAGATGTTCGTCGCCTATCTGCGCACCTTCGCGCGGCTTGGGTTGAAGTCGATCCCCATGCGCGCCGAGAACGGACCGATCGGCGGCGACATGAGCCACGAGTTCATCATCCTCGCCTCGACAGGCGAGAGCGAGGTGTTCTGCCACAAGGACTATCTCACCTTCGACACGCCGCCGGCCGATACGGATTTCGACAGCGCCGAGGGATTGCAGGCCATTGTCGACCGCTGGACGTCTCTCTACGCCGCGACCTCCGAGATGCACGAGGCAAGCGACTTCGAGGCCGTCCCGGAGGCCGATCGCATGTCCGCCCGGGGCATCGAGGTCGGCCACATCTTCTATTTCGGCACGAAATATTCGGAGCCGATGGGTGCCCGCGTCATGGGCCCGGATGGCGTCGAGCACGACGTCCATATGGGATCCTACGGAATCGGCCCGAGCCGGCTCGTTGCCGCGATCATCGAGGCGAGCCATGACGAAGCTGGGATCGTGTGGCCGGACGCGATCGCGCCGTTCCAGGTCGGGCTTCTAAACCTCCGGGTCGGGGATGCGGGCACGGATGCCGCCTGTGCCGACCTGTATCGCGGGCTCGAAGCGGCCGGCTTCGACGTCCTCTACGACGATCGCGACGACCGCCCCGGCGCGAAGTTCGCGACGGCGGACCTGATCGGTCTGCCCTGGCAGATCATCGTCGGGCCGAAGAGCCTGGCGGAGGGCAAGGTCGAGGTGAAGCGGCGGGCGACCGGCGAGCGCGAGACGATGTCGCCTGCTGACGCGTTGCGCCGGATCACCGGCTGACCGGGATGGCTGACGGGAAGCGGGCGTTCAAACTGCCGTTTGCGCTGCCATTCGCGCCGTTCGAGTGGATGCTGGCCGGCCGCTATCTCAAGACGCGACTGATCGCGCTCCTCTCGTTCCTCGGCATCATGCTGGGCGTGGCGACGCTGATCATCGTGCTGTCCGTGATGAACGGCTTCCGCAAGGAGCTGCTGGACAAGCTCGTCGGCATCAACGGCCACATCTTTGTCGCCGCGATCGACTCGCCCCTGACCGACTACCAGGACGTCGCGGAGCGGCTGTCCAAGGTCTATGGCGTGCGCCGTGCCGTGCCGTTCGTGGAAGGCCAAGTCTTCGCGTCATCGCCCTATAACGGCTCGGGCGCGCTGGTCCGCGGGGTGCGCGGCGAGGACATGCCGAAGATCACGGCCGTCGCCGACAACATCCGCCAGGGCACGATCGAGAATTTCGATGCCGCAGGCGGCGTCGCGATCGGGCGACGGCTCGCCGAAGGGCTCGGGCTGCAGGTGGGGGATACGATCTCGCTCCTGACCCCGAAGGGAGCCTCCACGCCCTTCGGGGTGACGCCCCGCATCAAGTCCTTTCCGGTGAATGCCATCTTCGAGATCGGCATGTCCGAGTTCGACGGAACCTTCATCTACATGCCGATGAGCGAAGCCCAGACCTTCTTCAACAAGGAGGGCGATGCGACGCTTATTGAGGTGTTCCGCGACGATGCCGACCGGGTCGACGAGGCGCGGTATGCGATCGAGCAGGCGGCGGAACGGCCCGTGCTGCTGACCGATTGGCGGCAGCGCAACCGGACCTTCTTCTCAGCGCTCGAGGTGGAACGCAACGTCATGTTCCTCATCCTGACGCTGATCGTCCTTGTGGCGGCGCTGAACATCATCGCCGGGCTTGTCATGCTCGTGAAGGACAAGTCGAGCGACATCGCCATCCTTCGCACGATGGGGGCGACCCGCATGGCCGTGATGCGGATCTTCGTTGTGACGGGCGCGTCCATCGGAATCGTCGGGACGCTTGCCGGCGTGGCGCTCGGCCTCGTGGTCTCGCTCAATGTCGAGTCGATCCGGCAACTCCTGTCCCGCCTGACCGGCGCCAACCTGTTTCCGGCCGAGCTCTATTTCCTGTCCCGCCTCCCGGCCGTCGTGGACACTAAGGAGGTTATGACCGTCGTCGTGCTCGCGATGGCGCTCTCGCTTCTCGCCACCATGTATCCGTCCTGGCGCGCGGCCCGTCTCGATCCGGTCGAGGCGCTTCGGTACGGCTGACACGATCATGGCAGACGAGGCACTTCCGGCGCTGACCCTGACGCACGTCACGCGACGCTACCGTGCGGGCGATGGCTTCCTGGATATTCTGCGGGGAGCCGACCTGACACTGCGCGCGGGCGAGATGGTCGCGCTCGTCGCGCCGTCAGGTGTCGGAAAATCGACGCTGCTGCACGTCGCGGGCTTGCTGGAGAAGCCGGACAGCGGCGACGTCCTGATCGGCGGCCGCTCGACATCTGCCATGAACGATACCGAGCGGACGCGGGTGCGCCGCGAGGAGATCGGTTTTGTCTACCAGTTCCACCACCTCCTGCCCGAGTTCACGGCACTCGAGAACGTGATCATGCCGCAGATGATCCGCGGCCTGTCCCGCCGTGAGTCCAAGGGCAGGGCCGCCGAGTTGCTGACCTTCCTGGGCCTCGGCGAGCGCCTGACGCACCGGCCGGCCAAGCTTTCGGGCGGCGAGCAGCAGCGCGTCGCCATAGCGCGCGCCGTCGCCAATGCGCCGCGCCTGCTGCTTGCAGACGAACCGACGGGCAATCTCGACCCGCAGACATCGCGCCACGTGTTCTCGACGCTGATCTCGCTCGTCCGTGCATCCGGGCTCGCGGCGCTGGTTGCGACGCACAACATCGAACTCGCGGGCCGCATGGACCGGCGGTTGACGTTGCGAGATGGGCTGCTCGTCGAAATGGACTGAGAGCAGCGAATCTGGGGACGCGACGGAGCGCCGGGTCGACTCTTCGGCTGTGCCGCCCGAAAGATGTCGGCCTGCTCAGAATCCCGAGACCATGGCGCGCATTCTTCGAGACGTCGGCTTCGTGCACCTGCACGTGCATTCGTCCTACTCGCTGCTGGAAAGTGCGCTGAAGGTCGCCGACCTGCAGAAGCTGGCCGACAAGGACCGCCAGCCGGCTCTGGCCCTGACGGACACGAACAACCTCTTCGGCGCACTCGAATTCTCGGACAAGCTCGCCGGCAAGGGCATCCAGCCGATCGCCGGCATGCAGCTCTCCGTCTGCTTCGAGGAGCCTGAGCCGAATGCCCGCCCTCCGGGCATCCGCACGGCCAACATCGTCCTGCTCGCAGCCTCGGAGGAGGGCTACGGCAACCTGATGAAGCTCGCCAGCCGGGCGCAGTTCGACGTGCCGCTCGGCGACCCTCCGCATGTCCGGGCGGATTGCCTGAAGGAGCATGCGGCGGGCCTCTTCGCGCTGACCGGTGGATTTTCGGGACCCCTCGATACGGCTTTGCGCGAAGGTGGCCGGGCCGACCTTGCCGCACGACGCCTCGGCATCCTGCACGAGGCATACGGGGATGCGCTCTACGTCGAGATCCAGCGGCACGGCCTCGATGCCGAGCGAATGACCGAAGCCCAACTGATCGACATGGCCGATGCGCGCGGCATCCCGATCGTCGCGACCAACGAACCGTTCTTCGCCTCTGCCACAGATTATGAGGCGCAGGATGCGCTTCTCGCCATTGCGGAGGGGCGGCTCGTCTCGGACGACAACCGCCGTCGGCTCTCGCCGGAGCACCGGTTCCGCACCCGGGCGGAAATGGCGGAGCTCTTCGCCGACCTGCCGGACGCGCTCTCGGCAACGGTCGAGATCGCGATGCGCTGCCATTTCCGGGTCCGGACGCGGAAGCCGATCCTGCCGAGCTTCGGCACGGGCAAGACGGCTGAGCCGCTGGACGAAGCTGCCGAACTTGCGCGACAGGCGGAGGAAGGGCTCGAGCTGCGGCTCGCGGCGAACAGCCTCGCGCCGGGCTTCAGCGCCGCGGATTACCGCGAGCGGCTGGCCTTCGAGCTCGGCGTCATCACCCGCATGAAGTTCCCGGGCTACTTCCTCATCGTCGCCGACTTCATCAAATGGGCGAAGGACCACGACATCCCGGTCGGCCCCGGTCGCGGGTCGGGAGCGGGCTCGCTCGTCGCCTATGCGCTGACGATCACCGATCTCGATCCGATCCGCTTCGGCCTGCTCTTCGAGCGCTTCCTCAACCCCGAGCGCGTCTCGATGCCGGATTTCGACATCGATTTCTGTGTCGATGGGCGCGAGCGCGTGATCGAGTACGTGCAGCAGCGCTACGGCGAGAAGCAGGTGGCGCAGATCATCACCTTCGGCACGCTGCTCGCCCGCGGCGTGATGCGCGACGTCGGTCGCGTGCTGGAGATGCCCTACGGGCAGGTCGACAAGCTGACCAAGCTCGTCCCGAACAACCCGGCGAACCCTGTGACCCTCGATCAGGCGATCGCCGGCGAGCCGAAGCTCCAGGCCGCGGCCGAGGAGGAGCCCGTCGTCGGACGCATGCTCGCTATTGCCAGGAAGCTCGAGGGCCTGCACCGCCATGCCTCGACGCACGCCGCCGGTGTCGTCATTGGCGACCGGCCGCTTGAGGAACTCGTCCCGCTCTACCGCGACCCCAAGACGGGCATGCGGGTCACCCAGTACAATATGAAGTGGGTCGAGCAGGCCGGGCTCGTCAAATTCGACTTCCTCGGCCTAAAGACCCTCACCGTGCTGAAGAAGGCGGTCGAACTCGTCCAGGCGACTGGGGTCGAGATCGACCTCGCCAGGATCCCGCTCGACGACAAGAAGACCTTCGAGCATCTCGGGCGCGGCGAGACGGTCGGCGTGTTCCAGGTGGAATCCATCGGCATGCGCAAGGCGCTCTGCGAAATGGAAGCCGACCGGTTCGAAGACCTGATCGCGCTCGTCGCGCTCTACCGTCCGGGCCCGATGGCGAACATCCCGGTCTATTGCGCCCGCAAGCTCGGCCGCGATTCCGATCCCGAGGAAACCTGGTACCCGCATCCGAAGCTCGCGCCGATCCTGCGCGAGACTTTCGGCATCATCGTCTACCAGGAGCAGGTCATGGAAGTGGCCAAGCTCCTGGCCGGCTACTCGCTCGGCGCCGCCGACATGCTGCGCCGGGCCATGGGCAAGAAGATCAAGTCGGAGATGGACGCGCAACGCTCCGTCTTCGTGACGGGGGCCACCGAGCGGGGGATCTCGCAGGAAGACGCCGACACGATCTTCGACCTACTCGCGAAGTTCGCGGATTACGGCTTCAACAAGAGCCACGCGGCCGCCTACGCGCTGATCGCGTACCAGACGGGCTACCTGAAGGCGAACTTCCCCGTCGAGTTCCTGGCAGCGTCCATGTCGATGGACCTCGACAACACCGACAAGCTCGGAGAATTCCGCCGCGAAGCGCAACGCATCGGCATCTCCGTCGAACCGCCCTCGATCAACAGGTCGGGCGTTGCCTTCGACGTCGAACGGGGTCCGGCCGGCAAGGGCTCGATTCGATATGCCCTCGCCGCCATCAAGGGCGTCGGCAAGGGTGCCGTCGAGTCGCTGATCGAGGCGCGCGGCGACAGGCCGTTCAAGAGCCTGACGGATCTCGCGCAGCGCGTGAACCCGCGCCTCCTCAACAAGCGCACGCTCGAGAACCTTGCCGCGGCGGGTGCGCTGGACGAGATCGAGCCTGAGCGGGCGAGGGCGACGGCGGCGATCGACGCCGTGATAGGGCTGGCGCAGCAGGCGCAGGACATGCGCACTGGAGATGCGCTCGACATGTTCGGCGGCGTCGCGGGTCCGGGCGTGGAATTGCGCGTCCCGTTGCACCAGACTTGGCCGGCCTCCGAGCGCCTGCGCAAGGAATACGAGGCCGTCGGATTCTTCCTGTCGGGCCACCCGCTCGACGAATATGGCGAGCTCCTGAAGAAGCTCCGCGTCCAGACCTGGGCCGAGTTCTGCCGCACCGCCAAGGCGAATGGCGGCTCCGTCGGCCGCGTGGCGGCAAGCGTGCTCGACAAGCAGGAGCGTCGCACTAAGACAGGCAACAAGATGGGCGTCGTGAACCTGTCGGACCAGACGGGCCACTACGAGGCGATCATCTTCTCCGAAGGGCTGACCACGTACCGCGACCTTCTCGAGCCTGGCCGCCCGGTGCTGCTTGTGCTGCAGGCAGGCCTGGAAGGCGACGAGGTGCGCGCCCGCATACAGTCGGTCGAGCCGCTGGATGACGCGCTCAGCCGACACAAGAACGACATGCGCATCTTCCTGCGAGATCCACGGCCGATCCCCAGCGTGCAGGAGCGGCTCAGGGCGCGGGCCGGAGAGGCCCGGGGGGAGGGCGAGGTTTCGCTCATCCTCATCCTCGACCAGGGGGAGCGCGAGGTCGAAGTGAAGCTCAAGGGCCGCTACCCGGCCTCGCCTGCCATCGCCGGCGCACTCCGCGCCGTGCCGGGTGTCATCGACGTCCAGATGACCTGAGCGCGCGGGCCGAGCCGCGCCAAGCTGGACGGGGAGGGTGTGCTTGTCTCCCCGGCCGGTCAGTTCGTGAACCGAACTTTGCGGTCCTTGCAGATGTCCTGCTCGTGCATGTCGGCCTCGCCAGCGCGCTGGAAGGTCGCTGCAATCATGACCGTACACGACTTCATTGCCGGAAGGCGCAGCGTGGCTGTCTGGCCGTTGCCTAGCTCCTTCGGGAGCTTCGCGGTCTTGCCGTCGCCGGAGACCTCGAGCGCCGTGAGGGCCGAACCGCTGTCGTTGCTGATGCTGAGGGCGCGGGCAGGCGCCGGACCTTTCGGCTTCGCCCTCGCTCTCGGCTTCGCTGCCGCCGCAGCACCACCCTCTGCGGGCGGCGTCAGGGGCGCAGCCGCGCTTCCAGCAGCCGGCGGGTCAAAGAGCGAGGTCTGGGCCTGAGCGCTTCCGGCCAGAGCCAGGCATCCGCAGGCGATTGCGAGCGACTTCCATCCCGACATGTGTCTCTCCCTCGCGGACCCGGGATCGTCACGCGCGGCCCGCCCAGGCCGAAGTGACCATAATGGCCAGGCTTGGTCCAGACGGTTCAGAACGCTGTCCATAGCGGAGTCGTGCGCTGCCCCGCTCAAAAATGACTGTCGATGAACGCCGCGTCCCCCTGTCCCCCGGCCCGGCGATAGCTCGCCTGCATCATGGGGACGAGGTCCTCCACCTTCTCGGCCACGCCGTAATTCAGTTCGAGCCCGGCACGGATGAAACCATTCAGCCGCATATGCGCCAGGAGATCGATAAGCGGCCGCCAAAAGCCGTTGAGGTCCAGCAGCAGGATGGGTTTCGCGTGCCGACCGAGCTGCGACCACGTCATCTGCTCGACCAGTTCCTCAAGCGTCCCGATCCCGCCAGGCAGCGCAACGAAGGCGTCTGACCTATCGAACATGAGGCGCTTGCGCGTATGCATGTCGGGAACGACGATGGTCTCCTGCGCCTCCTCGAGCATGTTCTCGCGCCGGCGCAGGAATTCCGGAATGATCCCCGTCACATAGCCGCCGTGACGGAGCACGGAGCGGGCGGTGGTTCCCATCAGGCCGACATCGCCACCGCCATAAACGAGCCCGAGGCCCGCCTCGGCGAGATGCCGGCCGAGTTCCTCCGCTGCCATGCCGAAAGCAGGATCCTGGCCCGGGCTGGAGCCGCAATAGACGCAGACGTTGCGGAGGGCGCTTCCGTCGCTATCCGGCAGGCGTTCGCGGGCGGCCTCGTGACCGGGCATGCTGTCTCCTTGTTGCAAAACGTGTACGGTCGTAACTTGTAGATGACGTCCCAACCTTCCAAGCCGAACATGCAAACAGGAGCAATATGAGCGTGGGTCCCGCCAGGGCGCTTATCCCAGTCCTGGCAATTCTGGCATTCGCCGCAGCGCTCGGATGGTACTTCTCGCGGGAACCCAGGCCCGCTCCCGGTCTGGCAGTCCCAGGGCGCGTTGCGGAGGGTCCGGCCCGTGCGCCATCCTCGCCAGGCCCGCTACCCCCGGCCAGCGGCACCGCGCCGCAGCAAGTTGCAGCCTTGCCGCCTGCCGCAGAAGCCGGGAAGCCGGGCCCGACGGCCCGTTCGGCTGATCCTACGGAGGACAAAGCTGGAGAAGCAGGGAGCGAGCCCAAATTGCCCTCGTTCGACGTGGTTCGGGTTGAATCGAGCGGGGAAAGCGTGATCGCGGGGCGCGCAAACCCGGGTGCGACCGTTGAACTCTTGCGCAACGGCGAGCCCTTCGCCCGCGTAGTCGCCGATGCATCCGGCCTGTTCGCCTTCGTACCTCCGCCGCTGCCGGCCGGCTCCCACGAGATCGTTCTTCAGGCGAGTACGCCCGAGCGGGGGCGCCACGACCGCTCGGCCCAGAGCGTCACAGTGGTCATCGCGACGGATCGCAAGCAAACGCCCCTTATCACCATCACGGCGCCGGACCAGCCGACCGTGGTCCTGTCGCGACCGGACGAGCCGGCCGGCACGCCCGCACCGTCCGGCCCGGCGGTGGCGTCCCTCCCGTCTGGGCGTTCCGTTGACGGAAAGCCTGCTGACCCGCCGCGGACCGCAGACGTCCCAGCGACACCGGCGAAACGGCCGGATATCCGGATCGGGACCGTCGAGGCGGAGGGCACCGGGCGCCTGTTCGTGTCCGGGCAGGCATCCCCGGGCGCGACCATCCGTCTCTATTTGAATGATGCCTTCGTCGCTCCGAGCGGGACGGGGCCCGACGGGCGTCTCTCGTTCTCGATCGAACGCGGCATCAGGCCCGGCGATTATCGGGTGCGCCTGGACGACGTCGACCCGGTCACGGGCGCGGTGAAGTCGCGCGCCGAGGTGGCCTTCACGGTGCCTGCTCCTCCCCCGGTTGCAGTCGCCGGCGCTCCGGTCGGACGCGCAACGGACGCTGCCGGAACTACCGCCGTTGCGGCTCCCCGGGCCAGCGACGCGCCTCCCGCACAAGGACAACCTGCGCCGGCTCCGGGCGCTGTCGTCGCCGGATTGCAGCCGGGCGGGAGCCCGACGACGGGCTCCGCGAGTGCTCCGCCGCGAGCGTCCGGCGCTGGAACCGCCATCGTGCTAGCCGATCCCGGTCAGGTGGTCGTGCCGGAGGTGAACACGGCCATCGTCGCGCGCGGCGACAATCTCTGGCGCATCTCGAAGCGCGTCTATGGGCAGGGGTTGCGCTACACGGTGATCTTCGGTGCGAACACGCCCCAGATCCGCAATCCCGACCTCATCTATCCGGGCCAGGTTTTCGTCCTCCCGGGCGAGGGTACGCCCGCGCGCTGATCCGGCGTTTTGCGTCGGCGCAGGTGCAAGCTGCGCCGCGCTGACCTATATCGGGCGTCAATCGGACAAGAATAATGCTCGCCCCACCCTCGGCCATCGAGGCGCCACAGCTGCGCCCGGGCCTCGTCGCGACGCTCCTGAGACTCTGGCCGTACCTCTGGCCGACCGGTCGCCGGGAACTTCAGCACCGCGTCTATCTCGCCTTCGGCCTCCTGCTCATTGCGAAGGGCGTGACCATGGTCACGCCCTTCGCGTTCAAATGGGCCACGGACGCGCTCGTCCTGGTGTCCGGGAAGGGTGCGCCGAACGAGGCCGCAAGCCTGCCAGCCTGGATCTCTGCGCTCCCTTGGGGTCTCTGGGGCGCGCCTCTCGCGCTGACGATCGCGTATGGCGTGTCGCGTGCACTTCAGGCGCTGCTCACGCAGGTGCGTGACGGGCTCTTCGCCAAGGTGGCCATGCATGCCGTGCGGCGGCTCGCGCAACAAACCTTCGAGCACATGCACGCGCTCTCCCTGCGCTTTCATCTGGAGCGCAAGACGGGCGGGCTGACCCGCGTGCTGGAGCGGGGCCGTAACGGCATCGAGGAGCTGTCGCGTCTCTTCGTCCTGCAACTCATTCCGACGATCGTCGAGTTCGCGCTCGTCATCGGGATTCTGGCCTACGAGTTCGACTGGATCTATTCGGCCGTCGTCCTGGCAATGGTGGCGGTCTATCTCGCCTATACGTACAAGGCGACCGAGTGGCGGATTTCCATTCGCAAGCAGATGAACGATTCCGACACGGACGCGAATGTGCGCGCCGTCGTTGCGCTTCTGAAGTACGAAACCGTGAAGCATTTCTGCGCCGATGGCCGGGAATCTGCGCGCTATGACCTGTCGATGCAGCGCTATGAGCGCGCGTCCACCCAGACCTACACGTCCCTCGCGGTCCTGAACTCAGGCCAGGCTCTGATCTTCTCGGCCGGAATGACGATCGTCATGCTGCTGGCTGCCCGAGACATCATGGCCGGGCGCACGACGATCGGCAGCTTCGTGCTCGTCAACGCGATGCTCGTGCAACTCTACATTCCACTGAACTTCATGGGAATGCTTTACCGCGAGATCAAGCAGGCGCTGATCGACATAGATGACATGTTCCGGATCATTCAGCAGCACCCGGAGATCGAGGATCGGCCTGGGGCCGCCGCCCTGGTGGTGCACGAGGGCGAGGTCCGGTTCGAAGACGTCCACTTCGCCTATACGCCGGCACGGCCGATCCTGAAGGGGATCAGCTTCACGGTCCCGGCCGGGCGTACGGTCGCGATCGTCGGCCCGTCGGGTGCCGGCAAGTCGACGATCTCGCGCCTTCTGTTCCGCTTCTACGAACCGACCTCGGGCCGCATCCTCATCGACGGCCAGAACATCTCCGAGGTGCAGCAGACGAGCTTGCGCGCAGCGATCGGCATGGTCCCGCAGGATACCGTGCTGTTCAACGACACGATCGGCTACAACGTCGCGTATGGGCGCGCCGACCCGCATCCGGAGGACGTCGCCGGGGCGGCGCGACTCGCGCAGATCGACTCGTTCATCGGCATGCTGCCGGAAGGTTATGACACCCCGGTTGGCGAGCGCGGGCTGAAACTCTCGGGCGGCGAGAAGCAGCGGGTCGCGATCGCCCGGACGATCCTGAAAGCTCCGCCGATCTTGATTCTGGACGAGGCGACGTCCGCGCTGGATTCCTTCACCGAGCGGGAAATCCAGGATGCGCTGGAAGGTGTCTCCCGCGGCCGGACGACGGTCGTCATCGCGCACCGCTTGTCGACGGTGATCGGGGCCGATGAGATCATCGTGCTCGATCGGGGGACCATCGTGGAGCGTGGCACCCACGCCGACCTGCTTGCCTCGAACGGAGTCTATGCCGCCATGTGGGATCGGCAGCGCAAGGCCGCTGAGGCAATGGAGACGCTGGAAAAGGCGAGGGCGGACGAAGGCACGTCGCTCCGCGTGGCGGTCGCCGGTTGACGCTGCCGACCCAGCCTGCAAGCCGCC
>CAXUKK010000032.1:10660-13146 GCA_964251455.1 uncultured Enterovirga sp. | reverse complement strand
ATGCTGTGGTTCCTGGTCTCGAGCCCGACCCAATATGAGCGCCTCGGCCGTGACTGGGACAAGTTTGCGGCCCAGCCCTCCGGGACCGGGCCGTTCCGGCTGACGCGCCTCGAGCCACGCCAGTTCGCGGAGCTGACGAGGAACGCGGAATACTGGGACAAGACGCGCCTCGCCAAGGTCGACAAGCTGGTGCTGGTGCCCATTCCGGAGGCATTGCAGCGCTCGAGCGCGCTCCTTGCCGGGCAGGTCGACGTGATCGAGGCGCCGGCGCCCGACACCCTGCCGCGTCTGAAGCAAAGCGGCATGCGGATCATCCAGAACGTCACGCCGCATGTCTGGAACTATCATCTCTCGACGATCGAAGGATCGCCCTGGACCGACATCCGGCTGCGCAAGGCGCTCAACCTCGCCATCGACCGCAAGGGCATCGTCGAAGACCTGCTCAGCGGCCTAGGACAGGAGGCCAAGGGCCAGGTCGACATGGCCAGCCCCTGGTTCGGCAAGCCGTCCTTCGCGCTCAAGTTCGACCTGGCGGAGGCGAAGAGGCTGGTCGCCGAGGCCGGCTATTCCCCGGCAAAACCGCTGAAGACGACCTTCGCGATTGCGCAGGGCGGCACTGGCCAGATGCAGTCGGTGCCCATGAACGAGGCGATCCAGCAGAACCTCAAGGACATCGGGATCGAGATCGAGTTCCGCGTCGTGGAGCTCGAGACGCTGTACGGCTACTGGCGTCAGGGCGCGAAGAACCCCGGGCTGGCCGGCGTGACGGCGAACAACGTCGCCTATGTCACGTCCGATCCGCTCTATGCGATCGTGCGCTTCTTCCATTCCGGCCAAGTCAACCCGGTCGGCGTGAACTGGGGGTACTACAAGAACGATCAGGTCGATTCCTGGATCGACGAGGCCAAGCGCAGCTTCGACGTCGCGAAGCAGGACGAGCTTCTTGCCAAGGCGCATTCCCAGATCGTGGACGATGCAGTGCTTGTCTGGGTCGTGCACGACACGAACCCGCATGCCCTGTCGCCCAAGGTGAAATCCTTCATCCAGGCCCAGCACTGGTTCCAGGACCTCACCACGATCGGGCTCGACTGAGCCACGCTGCGGCGTACGCCTGATCGGATAAGGGCTCGGGCCCGCGAACGCCCTGGGGGCGCCGCGCCGGTGAGGCGTCGCTACTCCTCCCAGGCCTTGATGGCCGCATCGACCCCGGCGCCCGCCGGCGTCGGATGGCCGGCAGCACGCAGCACTGCCTCCAGGGCGCCGAGCGTGATCAGCACCTTATGCTTCATGGCGTTGTAGCCCATCGCGCCGATCCGCCACATCTTGCCGGCCAACGGCCCGAAAGCAGTGCCGATCTCGATCTGGAAATCCTCGCGCATTCGGCGTCTGACCCCTTCGCCATCCACTCCGTCCGGAATGCGGATGCCCGTGACGTTTGCCATCCGGCAGCGATCGTCCCCGAAGACGGTCAGTCCCATGGCCCGTGCACCCGCGGTGACGGCACGGCCCGCGGCCGCATGCCGGGCGTAGCGGGCCTCGAGCCCTTCCCCCAGCACGACGCGTGCGCATTCGCGCGCGCCGTAGAGCATCGTGGTCGCCTCGGTATGATGGTTGAGCCGCTTCTCCGACCAGTAATCCATGATCATCGCCAGATCGAAATAGTTCGACCCGATGCGGGGCCGCTCGCTGTCCTCGAGATCCTCCATGCGGATGCCGCGCTCGACGTGCCGCCGCGAGAAGATGCGCTCGGCTGCGGCATCGGAGACCGTGATGGGAGACGAGCCGGAGGGCCCGCCGAGGCACTTCTGCAGGCCACCGGTCACGACGTCGAGACCCCAGCGATCCGCCGCGATCTCCATCCCCCCAATGGTCGCAGTCACGTCGACGTAGGAGAGCGCGCCATATTGCCGACAGAGAGCGCCAAGCCCTTCGAGCGGCTGGGCCATGGTGGTCGACGTGTCGCCATGGACGGTCGCTACGAGCTTGGGTTCGAAGCGCGCCACCGCGGCGCGGATCGTCTCCAACGGGACCACCTCGCCCCAGGGGGCATCCACGGTCTCGATGACCGCGCCAACCCGCTCCAGGATCTCCCGCAACAACAGACCGAAGCGGCCGAAATTGACGACGAGAACGCGGTCGCCCGGCGCAACGAGGCTGACGAGCGCCGCCTCGATCCCGGCGCGCGCCGTGCCGTCGATGAGGAAGGTCCAGCGGTTCTGCGTACCAAAGATCGGCCGGTACAGCTGCATGACCTCATTCATGTACGCCGTCATCTCCGGATCGAACTGCCCCAGGAGGTCGGCCGACATGGCGCGCAGCACCCGCGGGTGGGCATTGACGGGTCCTGGACCCATCAGCAGCCGCTGCGGAGGGTCGATCTCGCCGAACAACAACTCGCTCACCTGCTACTCTCCTCAGCGCGGGGCGCCTGACACGCCGTGCTACCATCAACAGCGCAAACGAACCGATACGCGAGTCCGGCTCGT
>CAXUKK010000032.1:0-10650 GCA_964251455.1 uncultured Enterovirga sp. | reverse complement strand
TGCGGAATCACCGTCGCCGCGATTCACCATCCGACGGCAGGTAACCGACCGACCCTGTCCTGCACGGGAGAGGATCGCGGCGGCGCATCGGCCCGAGACGACCGGCGATTTCCCCGGTACACGGACCCGGCATCTCGAAGGTCTCGACACATGATCACCCTCATCCCGGCCGCGAGCTTCAGCGAGGTGCCGTGGAAGAACGGCCGCGGGATCACGCATGACGTTCTCGTCGAGCCTGTCGGGGCAGGTTACGACGCGTCGCGGCTGCGCGTCAGCATCGCGCCGATCACGGCCGAGGGACCGTTCTCGACGCTGCCTGGGATCGAGCGGACGATTACGCTCCTCGAGCCGAACCCGCTCGTGCTCCTGTTCGATGACGGCCATGAGCTCACGCTCGAGCCGTTTTCACCCGTCACCTTCGATTCGGTGCTCGCGCCGATGTCGCGCCTTCCGGCCGGCCCGACCCGGGTCATTAACGTGATGACGGCGCGCGGGGCACTCTCTGCCGAGGTCAGTGTCCTGGCCGGGCCCGAGACGCACAACGTCCCGCTCGATCGCGGCGAGCGCGCCGTGCTCTATGCGGCGCTAGGTAACTGGACCGTCTCGGCCGACGGAGTACGGGAGACAATCCCCTTCGGAGCAGCTTGCCTGGTCGATAATTCGAGCGATATTCACCTGACCGGAACGGCGGAGGGCCGGATGCTCGTCGCCCGCCTTCGAGCGCAGGCCGCGCAAGGACACTGAGCGCAGGGGGAACCGGCTGTGGAGGCGCGGGATACGATCCGATTGGTGCCGGCACTGTTTGAGCGCGAGCCACGTCGCTGGGAGCGCCTGCTCACCTCGCCCTGCGGCTGAGCGTCAGAGCTCGCCGTTCAGCAGCAACGCCTTGAAGGTCTCCGCAGGCCGGTCCTTCCCGGCCGGGTCGGTGACGGACACATCGCCGAAGCCCTGGGAGGCGAGTTGGACGACCTTCTCGAACGCCTGGTCCGACGTGCCGCAAGCGAAGGTCACGAGCCGCCCCCGGGGATCCTTGGCCTTAACCTTGTACAAGCTCGCTCCTCGGGTCAGCCGCGATAGCGCTGGACCGCAACACCATATCGGCCGCCGCCGCCCGATACGGACCCGACGGCATCAGTCCGGACCCGGTCGATGCAGCGTACACCCTTCCGCCCAGGTCCACGCAGCCGGCGCTGTGCTCCGGCCGCGTGCTCCGGATCAGCGGCTTACCGGGTGCTCTGCGAATCGGAGAACTGGCGCTCGATCGCCTTCTCGCCGTCCTTCTGGGCATCGGCTTCCGACCGATGAAGCCGGTCGGACCTCTGAACCAGCGTACCCTGCCGCCGGATCATCCATTCGAACTGGCCGGGCTTCCGTTCCGATGCCGCGACTTCGAGGGTGTATGGGGGAACGTGGGTGACTGTGCTCAAAACTTGAACCCTGCCTTAGATCTACGCGAGTTTCGTGACGTCTCGGGAGCGCACGATATCGCTGCTGCAACTGGACCGCGTTCACGGCGGTCGATCTCGTCGACCCGCCGGACTGCGCTGCCATCCGGCCCAACCTGGGCCTACAAGGCAGCATATAACACGTCCCGAGCGAATTTGCAGCGTGGTGTCAAGAGCCGACCGCGTTTTCCGTCCTGCTCGCCGCATCCTGGCCGAGGGACGGCGGGCCCGCCCCGTCCTGATGGGCTGAAATGTATGTCAGGCCCGGCGCGGATGGGGATCGCTCGAGCGCCGCAAATGAGGATCGGAGATCGCTCGCGCCTGCGGCCCAGCGATCCGCGACGGAGGACGGGGAGAAATCGAGCGTCTTGAGCGAGAGCTCGTGCGCGGCAGCCCGGTAGGCCATGTGGAGAATGCTGACCGAAGCTCCATCCGGCATGAGTTGCAGGCGTAGCGCGTATTCGCGCTTGAGCGCCTCGATGGCCTTCCGGGTCGGGCTCGCGAAAAGGATGTCCTGCGTCCGCTCGAGGATGGCGTCGAGGGATGCTGGGCGCGGGCTCCGGAGACTGAACAGCTCGAGGAGAATGATACGCGCGTCTTCCACGAAGGGCTCGGCGAAGGCGAGGTCCACGGGCGAGTTGTTGACGTAGCCCGGGTCGCACAGCATTCGGCCGTCGACCAGCACCGGCGGGAAGGCCGGCGTGATAGCCGTGCTGGCAAGGATGTGCTCGGGACCGATGCGGTGGCGGCTGGTGTCGAATACAACCTCGTCCCCGGTCTCGATGTCGACGCACGCGACAGTGAGGCGGATATCGGACCGGTTCAGGAAGTCGAAATCCACCAGCCGGGCGAGGGTGGCTGCGAGCGGGCGGTGGTCATAGAGCGCGACGTCGTTCTGCGGGCCAGGCAGGATGCCCCAGAACCCGGGCCAGCGATGCGTGAACATGCTCGGGCGGCCGAAGGTGGCGACAAGCGCCGCATGCCAGCCGTTGTAGTATTGCCGGAGCTTCTCGTTGCCGGAGGGCTCGAAGGTGGTCTGGGTGGTCGCTTCCGCCCAAAACTCCCGCAGCCGCTCCAATCGCCGCTCGGGCGGGTTGCCGGCGATGATGGCACCCGTGACCGCCCCGATGGAAGCCCCGATGATCCAGTCGACAGGGACGTCCTGCCGGGTCATCTCCTCGTAGGCACCGGCCAGGTAGCTGCCGAGCGCGTTACCGCCACCGAAGATGACGACATTGCGGGGACGTAACGGGAGATCCTGCATCATACGCCGTTTCGCCGGCTTGGCCCGGCCGACCTCAATCCGCGCTCACGTCTCTCGTTCCGCTCGAACAGGGGCCGGGCTTCGCGGCCGCTCGTCAACCCGGTCCGCGCGACGTGCGGAGCCCCGGAACTTCAGGACCAGGATGATCCCCCCGAGACCCAAGTTCAACACGTTGAAGACGACCATGGGCCAGCTGCCGATCAGAACTCCATATCCAAGCCACAGTACGAATGCGACCGAGATGATGACGTACATGCGCGTGGAAATCGCGCCCGTTTCGCCGTCGCGCCAGGTCTTGGCGACCTGCGGGAGGAAGCTCCCCGTCGTGCAAAGGCCGGCCACGATGCCGAGCAGGCCGATCGCCCAATCCTCCGTCATGCCGGCCTCCGGGCGTCGGCGCAGAACCGGCCTTTCGGGTCCGGGCACAGGCCGATTGCCTGGAGCTTGAAGACCAGGATCGCTCCGCCAAGCACCACGTTCAGTAGGTTGAAGACGACCAGGGGGACACTTCCGAGCGCCGCTCCGTAAGCGAGCCAGAGCACGAACCCGGCAAGTCGGAGCACGTACATCTTCAGCGAGATCGCAACGCAATCCCGCTCCCGCCAAATCTTCAGCATTTGCGGGACGAACGCGTAGGTCGACACCGGCGACGAACCCGAGAATGAGGGAGAACTGGCTCAAGCAGAGATCCTCTGGAGAAAGCGGGCGCCGAGAGCGGGCGCCGGACCAGAACGGATCGAGCCCGAGGCTGGTTTCAGGCAGAGGGTCTACCTGCCCCGCTTTATTCCGGGGCCGGCGAGGCACGAGTGTCTGCCTCTGCACAGAAACCCAGCATGCGCCGGCGGGTTGAGCATGAACGTAAGAAGACGGGTATCGCGGATGCTGCAGACCTTACGGCGAACGGGTCACCCGCAATCCAGTTGCTGAGCCTGCGTTCGAGACCGGCGCTTATCCGGCGAGCCTGAGCACGTCTCGCGGTACCCGGCAGCAGTGCCCCCTGTCCGGAGATAATGAACACTCTCATGAGACCTGAAACGATCGACTTCCTTCGCTCGCTCGCCAATTCCCCTTCGCCGAGCGGCTTCGAGCAACCGGCCGCACATGTCTATCGCGACTACACGCGGACCTTCGCCGACCGCGTCACGACGGATGTGACCGGCAACGCCATCGCGGTCCTCAACCCGGACGCCAAGATCAGGGTGATGCTGACCGGGCACATCGACGAGATCGGGTTCCTGATCCATCATATCGGTGACGACGGCCTGCTGCATTTCAGCGGGATCGGGGCGCACGACGATGTCACTGCCGTCGGCCAGAGGGTCTGGGTTCACGGCCGGAAGCGACTGCCCGGCGTGGTCGGAAGTACCGCCTTCCACCTGATGACCCCCGACGAGAAGACGAAGCGGCCGGAGGTCAAGAAGCTCTGGATCGACATCGGGGCCCGGTCGCGCGAGGAGGCGGAGGCTGTCGTCCAGCTTGGAGACCCGATCACGTACCAGGAGGAATTCCACCCCCTCATGGGAGACCTGGCCTCCGCGCGTGGCTTCGATAACAGCGCCGGCGCGGTCGTCATCGCCGAGGCGCTACGGCTCCTCAAGCAAGACGGTGGACTGCATGAGCAGGTCGGCGTCTACGGGGTTGCGACCGTGCAGGAGGAGATCGGCTCGCGCGGCGCCCAGACCGCCACCTACGGCGTCAACCCGGTGACGGGGCTCGTCGTGGATATGGATCACGCGACCGATCTCCCGCCGATCGACGAGAAGGAGCACGGGCGGCTTGAAGTCGGGAAAGGGCCGACGATCTCGCGCGGGCCGAACGTCAACCCGGCCGTCTTCGACCTTCTCACCGCCGCAGCACGCGACGAGGGCATTCCCTACCAGGTGAGCGTCTTCGCATCCGCCACTCCGACCGATGCCAATGCCGTGCAGGTTGGCCGCGCGGGGGTTGCGACCGGGCTGGTCGGCGTCCCGTTGCGCTACATGCATACTCCGTCCGAGACGCTCAGCCTGACGGACCTGGAGAACTGCGCACGCCTGGTAGCGGGCTACTGCCGACGCATTACGCCCGAAACGGATTTCACGCCGCGCCTCGCCTGAACCGTCTGCGCAAGCACCAGGCCCGCGCTACCCCGGCGTGCCGCCGTGCCCCTTGCAGGCGCGCCGCAATGCGATAGGCCCGTCCCTGAGGGAGACGGGCATGCAGCGGAGTACAGCCGGATGGGGTAGCGGCCTCATCGGCGTGATCATCTTCAGCGGCTCGCTGCCGGCGACGCGGGTCGCGGTCGCGGGCTTCCCGCCGTTGTTCCTGACATCCGCTCGGGCCGTGATCGCCGCGCTGCTCGGGGCCTTCCTCCTTGTCGCCTTGGGGGAGAAGCGGCCCGCTCGGGAAGACCTCGGCTCGCTCGCCATCGTGTCGCTCGGCGTCGTGGTCGGCTTCCCGCTGCTCACCGCGCTCGCGCTTCAGCACATCACCTCGGCGCATTCCGTCGTGTTCATCGGCCTCTTGCCGCTCGCGACCGCGCTCTTCGGCGTGCTGCGCGGGGGCGAGCGGCCGAAACCGGCGTTCTGGCTGTTTTCGGTGATCGGGGCGTTGCTGGTCGCAGGCTTCGCGCTCTTTCAGAGCGGGGGCGCCTCTATGACGGGAGACCTCCTGATGGTGGCGGCGATCCTCGTCTGCGGCCTCGGCTATGCCGAGGGAGCGACGCTGTCGCGGCGGCTCGGCGGGTGGCAAGTCATATCCTGGGCGCTGGTGCTCTCGCTCCCCGTGATGGCGCTTGCCGCGCTCGCGACCCTGCCGGAATCTTGGAGCGCAATCGGCCTGCCCGTCTGGGCGGGCCTCGCCTATGTGTCGGTCTTCAGCATGCTGGTCGGCTTCGTATTCTGGTACCGCGGCCTCGCCCTCGGCGGGATTGCGGGTGTCGGGCAACTGCAGCTGCTACAGCCCTTCTTCGGACTGGCGCTCGCCGGGCTCCTCCTCGGCGAACCCGTCGCCTGGCCGATGATCGCCGTAACCGCCCTCGTGGTTCTGTGCGTCGCTGGCGCGAAGCGGTTCGCGTAAGCAGGCGTCCCGCCTCTCGAGACGCCCGCTCATCCAGCCTTCAGGTAAAGCTCCAGGTCGTCGCTGCCGCCGATCCGCTCGCCCGCGATGAAGACCTGCGGTGTCGTGTTCACGTCGTGCTCCGCCTCGAATGCGTCCACCTCGCTCCGCGAACGCAGGATGTGCTCCTCTACCTGGAAGCCGTTCTCCTCGAGGAGGTCCTTGGCCTTGATGCCGAACGGGCAGGTGTGGTCCGGGAGCACCATTCGGTACAGGGTCGCGCTGCGATCGGCCATTGTCGGTTCCACTTCCGGCGGTGGTCCGACCGGACCGCACCACCTCGTTGCTGGGGTCAGATCAAACGACGTCTCGCGCAGTGGTTCCTGCCGCTCGAGAACATCAGGCGAGCCGACATCGTTAGACGAAAGGGAATTCGGGAATGTCCGTGTTCCGCACGCGGAAACCGGTCGGCTAAGCCGGGCGAGCCTACGTCGCGGCGACACTGCGCGACGCAGCACGAGCGACCTCGAACTTGGGCAGGACTGGCGCGTTCAGCCACACATCACCTTTCAAGGACCGGACATGCTGCGCCTCGTGAGAAACCTCTTCCTCCTGCGTCAGGCTTGGCGGCTCTTCCGGCGCCGCTGAGCGGCAGGCCGCGCCTGCTGGGTTGCGCCCCGGCTGAGATCGCTTGTCACCCCCAACACCCTCGGATAGTCAGACAATCTGATAATCAAGGGTTGGGAGGGGAGCCATGACTGGCAGCGGGATGCGCACGCTTCTTTGGGTCCTCTGGGCGGCACTTGCCGCATTCGCAGGCCCTGCTTCCGCGCTGGATTATCCCAACCGACCAATCACCTTCGTGGTGCCCTATGCGGCTGGGGGCACGACGGACGTGCTGGCCCGCATCGTCGGCAAGGCGATGAGCGCCGATCTTGGCCAGACCATCATTGTCGAGAATGCGGGCGGGGCCGGTGGCACGGTCGGCACCCAGCGCGTGGTCCGAGCCGAAGCGGACGGCTACACGCTCAGCTTCGGCAACATGGGGTCGTTCGCCGCGAATGTGTCCTTGTATCCGAAGCTGAGCTTCGACCCGCGCAAGGACCTGACTCCAGTCGGGGTCGTCGCCATCGTGCCGATGGTCCTCTCGGTCAGCAAGAAGAGCGGCGTGCGTGACGTCGCAGGCTTCACCCACAAGCTACGGACCGGCAACGTGAATTTCGGCCATTCCGGCCCGGGATCGACCGGCCACCTCGCGGCGGTGGCCTTCCTGGCGGCAACGAACACGCGGGCGACCAACGTTGCCTATCGTGGGGCAGGTCCCGCCATCATCGATCTGACCGCGGGCGTGGTGGACGCCGTCATCGACCAGACCGTGACCATGATTCCGATGCACACGGGCGGGAACGTCACGGCGATCGGCGTGACGAGCCCGACCCGGCTGCCGCAGATCCCGGATGTCGCGACCTTCGCCGAGGCGGGCGTCCCGGCCTTCGACCTGACCGTGTGGAACGCCATCGCGGCGCCACGCGGGACTCCGCCCGAGGTCGTCAATCGGCTCGAGAAGGCTGTTGCCGCCGCGCTTGCGGACCCGGAGGTCCGGCAGCGCTTCGGCGACCTCGCGGCCCAGGCGCCCGGCCCCAAGGAGGCCGGCAGCCAGGCGCTGGGATGGCTCATCGAGGCAGATGTCGAGCGACTGGGAAAGCTCGTCACGGGTGCCGGGATCAAGGCGGATTAGGCTTTTCGCCCAGGGGAAAGATGCAGGGCCGACCTCAGCTTTTCAACACGGCACAGGCGCCTCCCGTCGATCGAATGCGCGTGCAGAGCGCGTTAGCCTCGGCGCGCGTTCGGGCCGGAACGCGAACGCGGTAGAACGTCTGCCGGCCGCGGCTGCGGAGACGCATTCCCAGAATCATAGGCTGGACCTCGCCCAGGATCGGGCCGAGACGAACCCGGTTACGCTCGAAGGCTGCAAGCGCCACGGATTTCGAAAAGTTGCCCACGAGTTGCACGGCCCATGGCGCCGCCGCTCCCTCTGCAATGACCGACAATCCGCCTCCTCCGCGGGTCCTGATCTCCGCCGTGACCTGCAGGCAGCCCTGATCGGGCCGGCCGGTCTCACCAGGCGCTGGAGCGGGACCCTTGCGGGCCGCGGCCCAATCCTCCGCCGAGCGGCCCGTGATGCGCACCACGTAGTCGCGGGTCTCGTCGGGTAGTCCGCCACGTCCGCCGAGCCATCCGGAACCCCGCCCGGACCCGCCGTTATAGGCGGCTGCCGCGAGGCCGAGATTGCCGAAGCTGCGGGTCAGGTCGCTGATGAAGGCGGCAGCCGCCGGGATGGCCTGTTCTGGATCGAACGGGTCGGCGAGGCCGCGTTCGCGCGCAGTCCGCGGCATGAACTGCGCCACACCCTGGGCGCCCACCGGGCTCGTCACGCCGGGCCTGAAACTGCTCTCCTGCCAGATGAGCCGCGTCAGGAACCCGACCGGAACCCCTCGTTCCGCTGCAGCGCTCTCGATGACGCGGCAGAGGCTCTGCTCCATGGTCTCGTCCGGCGGCGATGCAGCCAGGACCGCATCCGACGCTGCCGTAGCGACGAGGAAAACCGCTGCCCTTGCTGTTCGACCGGCGCGCACGATTGTCCCATTCCGATCGAGACTGGGCTTCTGTCTCGGGCCTATTTCGCCGCTTCCTCCCCCGGGAGCTTTGTCACGGTCAACCGCGCTGCTATGGAGCGTGCGGCTCAGCACGCAGAAACCGCTGAGCGAGGTCACGCATCCGTCGGTCGCTCGTGCATGGGCTCAGCTTCTCTACGATCGCTTCTTGCAATGCTGGGTCCCAACCTCAGAGAGGCTGGGACGAGTCGGTGAGTGAAGTTGTCTTGGGCGTAGCGGGCCGGAGCAGGCAAGAGCGGTTCCGGGAGCTTGTCTTCACGCAGGTGATCAATCTCGACCGCTCCCCGCAGCGGCTCGCGGCGGTTGATGGCGGGCTTAGCCACGCGGGACTGATCTACGAGCGCTTGCCCGCGACCGACGGGCGGCAGCTCGACCTCGATGCCGACCCGGAGGTCAGGCGCGTCATCGACCGGCGGGCCTGGCGGCGCCGACATCACCGCAACCCGACGGCTGCCGATATCGGCTGCTACCTGAGCCATCTGCACGCGCTCGAGCGCTTCCTCGGCCAGGCAAAGCCCTTGGGCCTGATCTTCGAGGATGATGCCGATGTCGCGTCGGATTTCATCGCCAGGGTAGCGCCTGCCGTCGAAGACGCGGCCTCCTGGGACATCCTCAAGCTGCACGTGCGTCACCCGGGACCCCTGATCCCGCGGCGCCTCGATCGCGACGGATCGGTTCTCTGTTCCTTTGTCACGCGTCATGCGGGGGCGACGGCGTACATGGTCACCAGGTCGGCAGCCGCGACGATGCGCGAGCACATGATTCCGGCGGTGAAAATGAACGACTGGACCTATGACGAGGGCCACAAGATGGGGCTGCGGGTGCGCACCCTGGCCGATCGGCCGGTCGGGCTTCAGAACGTCGCCAGCACCATCGAAGGCGATCGAGGCGCTCCGGACGGTTCGTCGAGCACCGCCGAGAAGCGCCGCTCATGGCTGGAGCGGCAGACGGACAGGCCGCTGCTGCCACGCTGGCAGCTGCCTTTCCGGCGAGCGGCCGATGCCGGCCATCGGCTCTGGTACAACCTCGTCAGCGACGGCGGGCTGCGTGCGATCCTCCTCGGTCCCGAGAGGCCGGAACCTCGCTGAAGCACCGCGCGACCTCATCATGACCGGCACGCCGGCACGGTGCTGACCCCGCCGGCCGGCGGCTCGCCCATGTCCGATATTCCGAACTGGGCGTGGCACGATATGGCAAACGCGTCGGCTTCTGGCGCATGCTCGACGCCTTTGATCGCCGTCGCCGATCGGGTCTACGTGCTCGAAACGGGCAAGGTGGTGTTCGAGGCCGAGGCTGGCATGATCGAGCGGGACCCGACCGCCCTTACCCGCTTCTCGGGGTGCATAGAAGTTTCGGGCAGAGAAGGCTGCATCGAACCGCAGCCAGCACAGGGAGCCTCCATGGCTGAAGATATCGGCGCCAGCTTTCGCAAGCGCCTCGATTACGCGCCGATCCACAAGCGCCCGCCCCTGAAGCTTCCCGGGGACGCGCGAGTCGCGGTCTGGACCATCGTCAACGTCGAGAACTGGAGTCCGACGAGCCCGATGCCGAGAGCCGTGCTGCCCCCGCCCATGAGCCAGCCGCTCCTGCCAGACCTTCCGAACTGGGCGTGGCACGAATACGGGATGCGGGTCGGCATCTGGCGGTTCCTCGAGGCGCTCTCGTCCCGCGGCCTCAAGGCGACTTTCGCGGTGAATGGCACCGCCTGCGAGATTTACCGCGAGGCCTGCGAAGCCGCCCGCGACGCCGGCTGGGACTTCATGGGCCACGGCTTCGTCCAGCGCCCGATGCACAGGGTCGATGACCAGGAGCAGACGATCGCCGACACGATCGCGGCGATCCGCGACTTCACGGGCAAACCGCCGCGCGGCTGGGAGAGCCCGGGCCTGACCGAGACGGACGAGACACTCGACCTCCTGGCCGAGGCCGGGATCGAATACATCGCCGACTGGGTGCTGGACGACCAGCCGGTACCGCTCAAGACCCGCGCCGGCGAGATCGTCTCCGTGCCCTACACGGTGGAGATCAACGACGTCGTCATCTCGGCCGTGCAGCAGCAGCCCTCCGACGAGATCCTCCGCCGCGGGCGCGACCAGTTCGACCGCCTCTACCTCGAAGGCGCCGCTGCGCCTCGCATAATGGCGATCTCCATCCACCCGTATCTCACGGGCGTGCCGCACCGGATCAAGTACCTGGAGCAGCTCTACGACTACATCCTCGGCCACGAGGG
>CAXUKK010000031.1:0-13228 GCA_964251455.1 uncultured Enterovirga sp. | reverse complement strand
CGAATGCCTGCAGGGCCTCGATCTCGTGCCGGTTGGTGAAGGCGTGGAAGCTCTCGGCAGGCGAGGACCGCCCGGCGAGATAGGCCTTGAGCAGATGCTCGATCCGCTCCGGCGCCTCCTCCTTGGTGATGTCCTTCCAGATCAGGCGGCCGATCGATGCCTCGGTGCCGAAGCCGCCCCCCACATGGACGTCATATCCCTCGACGGTGTCGCCATCTTCCCCGACCGCGACCTTGGCGCCGATGAGCCCGATATCGCCGATGTAGTGCTGGGCGCAGGAATTGTGGCAGCCGGTGATGTGGATGTTCACGGGCGCGTCGAGGTCGAGCCGTCCATCCATGTGCTCGGCCACCGCGAGCGCCGTGCCCTTGGTGTCGGAGGCGGCGAACTTGCAGCCGCGATTGCCCGTGCAGGCGACGAGCCCGGCGCGGACCGAATTGGCGCGCCAGTCGAGGCCGCATGCTTCGAGCGCCGCCTTCACGTCGTCGAGACGCGCGTCCGGCACGCCGGACAGGATCAGGTTCTGCCAGACGGTCAGCCGGATGTCGCCGTCGCCGAACTCGCGCGCGAGCGCCGCGAGCGCCCGCATCTGGTCCGTCGTCAGCTTGCCGACCGGCACCGTGACGCCGACCCAGTTCAGCCCGGGCTGCTTCTGCGGATGCACGCCGATATGGGCGAAGCGGTCATAGGCCGGGCGCACCTTCACGTACGCGGCGTCGAGCCGGACGAGCGGCGTCCCCAGCGTCTCCTCGACGGCCGCGATGAACTTGTCGAAGCCCCAGGAATCGAGGACGTATTTCAGGCGCGACTTGTTGCGGTCGGTGCGGGTGCCGTTCTCGGCGAAGACCCGCACGATCGCGTCCGCGACCCGGATTGCCTCGTCCGGCCGCACGACGATCCCGGTATCCCGCGCAAAATCCTTGTGGCCCGTGATGCCGCCGAGCGCGAGCCGGAACCACACGCCCGCCTCGACCGGCGCGCCCTCCGCGACGGCGACCGCCTGGAAGCCGATATCGTTCGTGTCCTCGAGCGTCGGGATCGCGCCGCCGCCGTCGAAGGAGACGTTGAACTTGCGCGGCAGCCCGAACATCTCGCGCGTGTTCAGGATGTGGTGGTTCCAGGCCCGGCAATAGGGCCGGGTATCGAGCAGTTCCTGCGGGTCGATGCCGGCCGCGGACGAGCCGGTGACGTTGCGGATGTTGTCCGCGCCGGTGCCCTTCGGGATGATGCCGAGATCGGCCAGGCCCTCGACATAGAGGGGCGCGCCCTCGGGCTGGATCTCGCGGGCCTGCAGGTTCGCGCGCGTCGTGACGTGGGTGTAGCCGCCGGCATGGCGATCGGTCAGGTCGGCGATGGCGGCGAATTGCCAATGGGTCAGGATCCCGTTCGGGATCCGCATCCGGCACATGAAGCCGTCCTGGGCGGGCGCGACCCAGAACAGGCCGTGGAAGCGCCAGCGGAAATTGTCGTCGGGCTTCGGCGTCTTGCCGGCGAGCGCCTCGCGCCTGAGCCGGGCATAGGCCTCGAAGGGCGGATCGGAGCGCTTCCACTTCTCGGGATCGGCGAGCTTGCCGCCGGCCGCGACCTGCCGGTCCTGGGCCTTGAAGCCGAGCGCGTCGGGTCCGGTCGGCTCGGCCGGGCCGCTTCCGCCGGAGCCGATCCCGCGGATCGCGGCCGCGCCGGATGCGAAGCCTTCGAGCCAGCGCTTCTGTTCAGGCGAAAAGTCCGCGCCCATGACGACATCCGCATCGCCCGGATATCCGCAGTCTGCCGGCGCGCCGGCAGCCCGCGGGTCGGGCATCAGGGATGGACGGGCAGCAAAGAGCGTGCCGGGGCAGCGGTAACCGGCGATCTGCGGCGGTTTGCGGCGGTTCTAGCCGGCCTTGTCGGCGGTTGGCTTGGCCTCGGCCTGCTGGCGCAGCGCTTTCCAGCTGTTCGGCTGGGCCACCATGCGCTTGATCGAGGCGAGCGTCTGGGTCGCCTCCTGCGGCCCCATGTCCTGGCGCAGCACCGCCTCGGCCTCGGCGAACTTGCCCTGCAGGCCGAGCACCAGCGCAAGGTTCTGCCGGACCCGCCCGTCCGCCCGTGGATGCAGCGCGGCCTGGCGCAGGATCGCCTCGCCCTCGGGAAGCCGCTTCGCCAGCGCGTAGGACAGGCCCTGGTTCGACAGGACCGACGGCTCGCCCGGCACGATCCTCAGCGCCGTCTCGTAATAGCGCTGGGCCCCTTGAAAGTCGCCGAGCTGGTCCGCAACCGCGCCCTGGACGGACAGGATGCGCCAGTCGGGTCGCTCCGGCAGGTGCGCCCGCGCCAGGACTTCGGAGGCTTCCCGGAACCGGCCGGCATCGGCCAGCGCCTTGCCGTAGGCTGCCAGGATCGGCAGCGCGCGCGGATTGCGGATCGCGGCCTGCTGCAGCACGGCGACCGCCTGGGCATGCTGGCCGAGGCTGCGCAGGGTTGCAGCGTAGGCGACGGCCGTTTCCGGATCGGCCGGGTTGGCCTCGAATTTCTGGCCGAGCGCCTCGGAGGATTGCCGGACCGACGCTTCCGAAACCGGTGCTGCATTCCGGAGCGAGCCGGTCGTCTCGCCGCCGCCGGGGGCGAGGCAGCCCGCAAGCGAGAGCGCCAACAGCGCGACGGCGCCACAGCGGATAGTTCCCCTGAGGAACGGTTGCAGAGGGGTGATGAGCATGACAGGAACCCCGGCGAGATCGCTGCCATCTGGCTAATTCGTTAACCCTAATGCGCCGTTAAGCTACCCCGATGCTGCACCCCGCCTTCGCGTCTACATCCGACGCAGCCATCCCGGTCCGCCTCGTGACAGTGGAGAGCTGGCCCGCCGTCGCGGCCGAACTCGAGCCGGTTTCGCGCGCCTATGCGGAAGCGGCGGGCTTCGACGCGAAGCCGGGTAGCCTGCTGCTGCTCCCGAGCCCGGCTGGCGCGATCGCGGCCGTGCTCTTCGGCATCGAGGCGGGCGATGCCGCGGACCCCTTCGCCATTGCCAAGCTCGCGACCGCGCTGCCGGAAGGCATCTACCGCCTCGCCGACGCACCGGCCGAGCCGGCACTCGCGGCGCTCGGCTTCGCGCTCGGCTCCTACCGGTTCGACCGCTACCGCGAGCGCCCAGCCAAAGACATCCGTCTCGTGCTGCCGGACGGGGTCGACGGGGCCGACGCGACCCGGATCGCGGACGCGGTCGCGATGGGCCGCGACCTTGTCAACACACCGGCGAACGATCTCGGGCCGGATGGCATCGAGGAGGCTGCAAGGCGTGTCGCGGAACGGCATGCGGCGGACATCCAGGTGATCCTCGGGGATGACCTCCTCGACGCCAACCTGCCCATGATCCACGCGGTCGGCCGCGCGGCCGAGCAGGCGCCGCGCCTCATCGACATCAGCTGGGGCGCCGAGGGTGCGCCGCTTGTCGCGATCGTCGGCAAGGGGGTCGCATTCGACACGGGCGGGCTCGACATCAAGCCCTCCTCGGCCATGCTCCTCATGAAGAAGGACATGGGTGGCGCGGCCGCCGCGCTGGCGCTGGCCGACATGATCATGGGCGCCGGCCTGAAGCTGCGCCTGCGCGTCCTCATCCCGGCGGTCGAGAACGCCATCTCGGGGGCGTCCTTCCGGCCGGGCGACGTGCTGCGCAGCCGCAAGGGCCTGTCGGTCGAGATCGGCAACACGGATGCCGAGGGCCGCCTCATCCTGGCGGACGCCCTCGCACTCGCGGACGAGGATGCGCCCGATCTCATGGTGGACTTCGCGACCCTGACGGGCGCCGCCCGCGTCGCGCTCGGCCCCGAACTGCCGCCCTTCTATACGAAGGATGACCCGCTCGCGGGGGACGTGGCCCGACTCGGGGAGCAGATCCGCGACCCGGTGTGGCGCCTGCCGCTCTGGCAGCCCTATGCCAAGATGCTGGACTCGAAGATCGCGGACACGAACAACGTGTCGAGCGGCGGCTTTGCGGGGTCGATCACGGCGGCGCTCTTCCTCGCCCGCTTCGTCAGCGACGCGAAGGCCTATCTTCATTTCGACATCTATGGCTGGAACCCTGCCGCCAGGCCGGGGCACCCGGAAGGCGGCGAGGTCCAGGCGGCCCGCCTCGTCTATGCGCTCCTCAAGGAACGCTATCCGGCCGCCTGAGGCCCGCGTTAACGCCCGTCGGCCATGCTGGAGCGGCTATGACCCAACTCGACAAGCGCCTGACTCCGGCCCGACCGGACCTCGCCGACGAACGGCTGCGAGGGCTGGTGGATGCCGCGCGCTTCGTCACGGGCGAAGCGCGGACCGTCATTGCGGCCTCCGCGCCCGTGCGCCGGGAACCGTTCTCGGGCGCAGCGCTCGACACCGAGGCCCTCATGGGCGAGCCGGTCACGGTCTATGACGAGCACGAGGGCCATGCCTGGGCCCAGCTCGGCACGGACGGCTATGTCGGCTACCTCCCCACCGAAGCACTCGGTCCCGCTGAACCGGCGCCGACGCATCGGGTCAGGGCGGTGCGGACGTTCCTGTATCCCGGCCCGAGCATGAAGCTGCCGCATGTCGGGTTCCTGTCGCTCGGCGCGGGCGCGACCCCGGTCGAGGTGCACAACGATTACGTCCGGCTGGGGACCGGCGGCTGGGTCTTCGCCGGCCACCTGTCCCAGGCACGCGAGCACGCCCCCGACTACGTGGCCGTCGCCGAGACCCTCCTCGGCACGCCCTATCTCTGGGGCGGCAAGACCAGCCTCGGGCTCGATTGCTCCGGCCTCGTCCAGCTGGCGCTCGCGATGGCCGGGATCGCGGCCCCGCGCGACTCCGACATGCAGGGCGGCACGCTCGGGGCCGACCTTGCCCTGAACCCGGACCTCAGCGGACTCCGCCGCGGCGATCTCGTCTTCTGGCGTGGCCATGTCGGCGTCATGCTCGACGAGGTTCGGTTCCTGCATGCCAACGGGCACCACATGGCGGTCGCGATCGAGCCGCTGGCCGCGGCCGAAGCGCGAATCCGCGACAAGAGCTTCGGGCCGATCACCGGCGCGAGACGCCTGGACCGGTTGGGCGCGCTAACCGGCTAACCACCTACGGCAGAAACGGGAACGTAGCCGCAGGCGCCGAGCTGCTCGGCCATGTGCGCCGGTGCCGGCGCCTCGACGCGGATCGGCGGCTTCTTCGGATAGAGCGGGAGCGTGATGCTGCGTGCATGGAGATGCAGGCGCGGTCCCGGCCGCCGGACTTCTCCATAGATGCCGTCGCCGAGGATCGGCCAGCCTTCCGCGGCACAATGGACGCGCAGCTGGTGCGTCCGGCCCGTGACGGGCTTGAGCTCGAGCCATGTCAGGCCCGCTCCCCGGCCGAGCACCCGCCAGCGCGAGAGCGCTGCCTGCCCAGCCGGATCGACCTTCATCGTCCAGCTCGTCGGATCGGGCGAGCGCGGCGCCAGGGCGAGATCGATCTCGCCGGAATCCGCTTCCGGCCCGCCCTGCACGACGGCCCAGTAGACCTTCTCGGCCCGGTTGGCGGAGAAGAGCTTGCCAAGCCGGACCAGCGCCTGCCGGTGACGGCCGAGCACGAGGCAGCCCGACGTGTCCCGGTCGAGCCGGTGCGCCACCTGCGGCCGGCGCGGCAGCCCGAAACGCAAGGCGTCGAGCGACGTCGTGACGTTCGGCCCGCCGCCCGGCCCCGGATGCACGGCGATCCCTGCCGGCTTGTCGATGACGAGAACCAGCGCATCGCGGTAGAGGAGCGAAGGCACTATCTGTGTCGGACCCATCTTCCGAGCTATCCCGAGCCCTGCGGGCCCGGCAAGGATTGTTCATGGCATTGCAAGGCAGGAAGCCCGGTTGGCTTCTGGACAAGATCCTCGGCCGCGACACGGAGGAGCGGATCCGCGAGGAGGCGGCGGCCGAACACGCGGCCGACATGGCACCGGCAGCGGTCCCCGACGAGCCGTTGCCCGAGCCGCCGACGCTTTCGCCGGCGTCGCTCTACGAGGGCCAGCCGGACTTCATCCCGGTCGCGGAGCCGGGTCTCGTTCCGGCCGCCCCGCCGACTGTCACGGAGGCTTCGCCCGATACGGCCGCCTTCGAAAAGCCCGTCGACGAGCTCGAGGGTGCGAGCCTGCAGCCGGTCGAAGGTCCGCCCGAAGGCGGCGGACCGTGGGAGCCGGTCCCGCATCTCGCCAGGGTCGCTGTCTCGCCGATCATGCCGGCGCCAGTTCCTGTCCCGGAGCCAGCGATCCCGCCGGCTGAGCCGGAGCCGGAGCAGCGCGGCTGGTTTCGCCGGCTCACGGAGGGCATGCGCCGCACATCCTCGGCGATCGGCGACAGCGTCACGGGGCTGTTCACCAAGAAGCGCCTCGATCGGGCGACGCTCGACGACCTGGAAGACGTGCTGATCGGCGCCGACCTCGGCGTCGCGACCGCGACCCGCATCACCGAGGCGGTCGCGGGCGGGCGCTACGATCGCGAGATCACGGCGCACGAGGTGAAGACCATCATGGCCGGCGAGATCGAGAAGGTCCTGGCGCCGGTCGCCGTGCCGTTGTCCGTCGATCTCGGCAAGAAGCCGTTCGTCCTCCTGATGGTCGGCGTGAATGGCGCCGGCAAGACGACGACGATCGGCAAGCTCGCGCAGAAATTCCGTTGTGAGGGATTATCCGTCGTCATCGCGGCCGGCGACACCTTCCGGGCCGCCGCGATCGAGCAGCTCAAGATCTGGGGCGAGCGCGTCGGCGCGCCCGTGATCTCCAGAGGCCAGGGCGCGGATGCAGCAGGCCTTGCCTTCGATGCCCTGACGGAGGCGCGCGAGCGCGGCGCGGACGTGCTGATGATCGACACGGCCGGCCGACTTCAGAACAAGGCTGGCCTCATGGCCGAGCTCGAGAAGATCATCCGAGTGATCCGCAAGGTCGATCCGGAGGCGCCGCACGCAAGCCTGCTCGTGCTCGACGCCACCGTCGGCCAGAACGCGCTGAGCCAGGTCGAGATCTTCGCCAAGGTCGCCGGCGTGACCGGCCTCGTCATGACGAAGCTCGACGGCACGGCGCGCGGCGGCATCCTGGTCGCGCTCGCGGCGAAGTTCGGCCTGCCGGTCCACTTCATCGGGGTCGGCGAAGGCGTCGAAGACCTGGAGCCCTTCACGGCCCGCGACTTCGCCCGCGCCATCGCGGGCCTGGAGGAGAGCGAGACCCTACACTAGCGCGGAGGCGATATCGGTGAGGGCGAAATCCTGCCCCTTGTAGAGGAGCGGAGCGCCCAAGTGTTTGGCGAGCGCATAGGCAAAGCAATCGCCGTAATTCAGGCCGGCCGGGTGGCGACCCTTGCCGAAACGGACGAAGGCATCTGCAGCCAGGACCGCGATTTGGCGGTCGACAGCGGCGACCTCGATTCGCCGCAGGTTCAACCATTCATCGAGGTCGACCCGGCCGCCCATCCGACGGCCGGCCATCACCATCGCGCATTCGACGTAGTTGCTGGCCGACATCGATCGGCCCGAAGCCCGGAGCAACGCTTCTCGAACCGCGTCCGCCTCAGCCTCTTCCAACATCACGCTGAGAACGGCCGACGTATCCACCACGATCATGCGGGAAGGCCATTCTCGTCGTATGCGACCAACTGGTCGAGCGGCCTCGGATCGAGGATCGGCCGGCTGTTCCACCGTTCCACGATCCGTCTGTCCTGCTCGCGCGCCTCCTCGAGGCGAGCCTGGAAGTCGGCCTCCAGCCGCTCGTTCTCCCGTTCGAGAAGTTCGAGCAGAAGATCCGTCGTGCCTTTTCCGGTCTGCTTCTTGAGCTTGGCGACCAGCTCTTCGACGCGCGCGTTCTTGACGTTGATGGACATGCTGCAGGCCCAGGATTACAGAATGCGGCTCCTCTTTCTGTAACACGAACCGGACACGCGCGGAATGGACGAGCCAGGGCGAACGCGCCTCAACCCCGCCCTGAAGCTTGCGCTGGAGCTCGGGCCGCTCGTCCTGTTCTTCCTCGGCAACGCCTACGGCGACCGGTTCGGCTTCATCGAGACGCAGCGCATCTTCGCGGCGACCGGCGTGTTCCTGGCGGCGACGCTGGTGTCGCTCGCGGTCCATTTCTGGCTCGTGCGCCGGCTGCCTATCATGCCGCTCGTGTCCGGAGTCGTGGTGCTCATCTTCGGCGGGCTGACGCTCATCCTGCAGGACGAGCTGTTCATCAAGCTGAAGCCCACCATCGTGAACACGATGTTCGGGGTCATCCTGCTCGGCGGCCTGTATTGGCGGAAGCCGATCCTGGCGATCGTCCTCGATTCCATGCTGGAGCTGACGGAGGAAGGCTGGCGCAAGCTGACGCTGCGCTGGGCCCTGTTCTTCTTCGTGCTCGCCATCCTGAACGAGGTCGTGTGGCGGACGCAGACGACCGACCTCTGGGTCAAGTTCAAGGTCTTCGGCATCATGCCGCTCACCGTCCTGTTCGCTCTGGCACAGACGCCGCTGATCATCCGCCACGAAGCGAAGCCCACCCCTACCCCGGCGACCGGCTCCTAGTGCGGGGCCGTGGCGCGCGCCGGGAGCGGCAGGCGCCCGCCGGGGAACCGGACGGAGAGCGTGCCGCGCCAGCCGCCCCGGATATCTGCCCGCTCTGCGACCGGCCGATCCCGCCGGGCGCCCGGGCCAGCCGCCACCACCTCGTGCCGAAGCTCAAGGGCGGTGCTAGGAAACCGACGGTGCGGCTGCATCAGATCTGCCATTCGGCCATCCATGCCCGCTTCACCGAGGCGGAGCTCGCCCGCCGCCTCGCCGATCCGGCCAGCCTGAAGGCGGAGCCGGAACTCGCCAGCTTCATCGCCTGGGTGCGGACGAAGCCGGACGACTTCCACGCGGCCACCCGGCTGACGACGAGGCGGAAGGCCGCGCGTCCAAGGCGCTGATCCGGCCTTTCGGTCTCGAAACCCGGCCGCGGAAATCCGGGCCTTTCCATTCACGGCCATATAACCTGCTCGTGAGACGATCCTGGCGTCCGCCCGGAGCCTGCATGTCGCCGCAACCCCCGCCCGCGCTCGAAATCCGCGGGCTCGCCAAGACATTCGACCGTCCGGCGGTCGACGGCCTCGACCTCCTCGTCGAGGCGGGGCGCTTCTATGCCCTGCTCGGCCCGAACGGCGCCGGGAAGACCACGACCCTGCGCATGGTCGCGGGCCTGATCCGTCCCGATGCCGGGGCGATCAGCGTCTGCGGCGTGGATGCGCTGGCGGATCCGGTCGCGGCGAAACGGCTCGTCGCCTGGGTCTCAGACGAGCCGATGATCTACGACAAGCTCACCCCGCTCGAATATCTCGAATTCGTCGCCGGGCTCTGGGGCATGGATCCCGGCATCGCCGAGGCCGGCGCGCGCGAGCTGATCGCCCGGCTGGGTCTCGAACGGGAGGCCGACCGCCGATGCGAGGGCTTGTCGAAGGGCATGCGCCAGAAGGTGGCCCTGGCCGGCGCCCTCATCCACGACCCGCGCCTCATCATCCTCGACGAGCCGCTGACCGGCCTCGACGCTGCCGCCGCGCGCGTGGTCAAGGACGTGCTGCTCGAGCGCGTCCGGGCGGGCGCAAGCGTCATCATGACGACGCACATCCTGGAGGTCGCCGAGCGCATGGCGGAGCGGATCGGCGTCATCGCCCGCGGCAGGCTCATCGCCGAGGGCACCCTCGACGAACTCCGCCGGCGGGCGGGGCGGGGCGGCACCAGCCTTGAGGACGTCTTCCTCGATCTCGTCGGTGCCCCGGACCTCGCGGCGTGAGCGGCGCCTCGCTCCTCTGGTTCGCCCGCCACGAGATCCGCCTGGCATGGCGCGATGTGGCGGCCGTGCTGTTCGGCGGCTCGCTCCGCCGGCGCCTGGTCGGGGCGACGGTCCTGACGCTCCTCGTCGTCCTGTTTCACGCACTCGCCTACAGCTTCGTGGCCGAGGCTTTGCGCAACGGCATCCGGCCGGACACGCGCACGCTCGTCTTCGTCACGGGATCGGCACTTCTGTCCTGGTGCCTGCTGCTCTCGCAGGCGATCGAATCCGTCACGCGCGGCTTCTATGCCCGGGGCGACCTCGACCTTATCCTGTCCTCGCCGATGCCGGCGCACAGCCTCTTCGCCGTGCGGATCGGCGGGATCGCGGCCGCGGCATCGCTCATGGCGAGCGTGCTCGCGACCCCGATCATCGACGTCCTCGTCCTGCTCGACGGCCCGCGCTGGCTCCTCGCCTATGTGGCGCTTGTCGCGCTCGGCATCCTGGCTTCGGCCATCGCGGTCGCCATGACGGCAGGCCTGTTCCGGCTGCTCGGCCCGGCCCGCACACGGATCGCGGCGCAGATCGTCGCGGCGATCATCGGGGCGGCCTTCGCCATCGCCATCCAGGCCGTCGCCATCCTGTCCTTCGACGATCCGTCGCGGCTCGCGGTCCTGACCTCGGACTGGCTCGTTGCCCGCGCGCCGCCGCCCGACAACCCGATCTGGATCCCGGCCCGGGCGCTCATGGGCGAGCCGGGAAGCCTCGCCCTGCTGGCGGGGGTGTCGCTCGCCTTCCTCGCCGCCGTAATCGCAACCGTCGCGCCGCATTTCGCGTCGCATGCGGTCGCGGCCGCGGGATCAGCCGCCGAGCCGGCCCGCAAGGGTGCAGGCCGCAGGCGCTTCCGCGCCCGCACGGCTTCGCGCGTGCTGCGCGAGAAGGAGTGGACGCTTCTCGTGCGCGATCCCTGGCTGATCTCCCAGACGCTCATGCAGATCCTGTATCTGGTCCCGGCCGCCCTGCTGCTGTGGCGCAGCTTCGGGGAAGGCCACAACGCGCTGGCCGTGCTCGTGCCGGTCCTCGTGATGGCGTCCGGCCAGCTCGCGGGCGGCCTCGCCTGGCTCGCCGTCTCGGGCGAGGATGCGCCGGACCTCGTGCGGACAGCGCCTGTGGCGCCCGGGCAGATCGTCCGGGCCAAGATCGAGGCGGTGCTCGGCGCGGTCGGGATTGCGGTCGCACCCCTGATCGTCGCGGTCGCGATCCTCTCGCCCGAGATCGCCTTCGTGGCGTCATGCGGCATCGCGGTCGCGGCCGCATCGGCCACGGCCATCCAGCTCTGGTTCCGCTCGCAGGCGCGGCGCAGCCAGTTCCGGCGCCGGCAGACCTCGTCGCGCATCGCGACCTTCGCGGAGGCCTTCTCCTCCATCCTGTGGGCCTGCGCGGCCGCCTTCGCGGCCCAGGGCATCTGGATCCTTGCGGCCATCACGGGCCTCATCTGCGCCTTCATGCTCGCTGGCATCCGGGCGATCAGCCCACGGACGGTGCCCGCATAGGCATTCGCCCACCCGGCCGAATGCTGTATCGCGTGCCTCTCACGCGCCCCGAGGCCTCCCACGTGCAGCTTGCGGTCGACAAACTCGCCTGCCGGCGTGCCGGCCGCCGCGTCTTCGAGGATCTCTCCTTCACGCTCGGACCGGGCGAGGCGCTCGCCGTCACGGGCCGCAACGGCGCCGGCAAGTCCACCCTGATCGCGGCGATCGCCGGCCTCGTGCAGCGCCATGCGGGCGAGATCCGCGTCTCCGGAACCGGCGACCGCACCCTAGCCGAAAGCCTGCACCTCGTCGGCCACCGCGACGGCCTGAAGGGCTCGCTGAGCGTCGCCGAGAACCTCGCCTTCGCGGCGGATCTCCTCGGGAACCCGTCGCTCGCGCCGGTCGATGCCCTCGCGCGCGTCGCGTTGCCGGGCGCCGCGTCGCTGCCGGTGGCCTATCTGTCAGCCGGGCAGCGCCGACGCGTCGCGCTCGCCCGCCTCCTCGTCGCCCGCCGCCCGCTCTGGCTGCTCGACGAGCCGATGACCGCCCTCGACGGGACATCGCAGGCGCTGCTCGCCGGCATCATGGCCGAGCACCTCGCGGGCGGCGGCCTCATCCTCGCGGCCACCCATGCGCCGCTGCCGATCGCGGGCGCGCGCGAGCTGAGGCTCGGGGCATGATGCGGATCTTCGCGGCGCTCGTCCGCCGCGACCTCGCGCTCGCGACCCGCGTCGGCGGCGCCGGCGGGCTCAGCCTCGTGTTCTTCCTGATGGTCGTGACCCTGATCCCGTTCGGGCTCGGGCCGGACCTGAACCTCCTGTCGCGGATCGGCCCTGCCATCCTCTGGATCGCGGGCGTGCTGGCCACGTTGATCGGGCTCGACCGGCTGTTCCAGGCCGACGAGGAGGACGGCTCGCTCGACCTGATGCGGCTCTCGCCGGCCCCGTTCGAGATCGTCGTGCTCGCCAAGGCCACCGCCCACTGGCTCTCGACCGGGCTGCCGCTCGCCGTCTTCGCGCCCTTGTTCGGCCTGCTGGTCGCGCTCGAGCCGGCCGCGCTCCTGCGGGTCTCCGTCTCGCTCCTGATCGGCACGCCGGCCCTCACCTTCGCGGGCGCGATCGGGGCGGCGCTCGCGGCCTCGATCCGGCGCGGCGGGCTCGTCATCGCGATCCTGGTCGTGCCCCTGATGGTGCCGACCCTGATCTTCGGGGTCGCGGCGGCCGATCCGGCCAGTCCGGGCAGCGGCCAGGCCATGACGATCCTGGCCGCCCTGACGCTCGCATCGGCGGCGATCGGCTGCCTCGGCGCGGCCGCCGCGCTCAGGGGCGGCGACTAAGTATCACCCCCGGTTCCATTGCGAACCGAGGCCGGGGGGATTAGCGAGCCATCACCATGCTGACCCGGCTCGCCAATCCTGCGACCTTCATGCGCGTGTCGGGCTACGCTCTGCCCGTGCTCGCAGCCTTGGCATTGCTGCTCGGCGCCTACGGGCTCTACCTGACCTGGTTCGGGTCGCCGGCCGATTACCAGCAGGGCGAGACAGTTCGCATCATGTACATCCACGTCCCGGCCGCGTGGCTGTCGCTGTTCTTCTACGCGATCATGGCCGTCTCGGCGCTCGGGACCCTGGTCTGGCGCCACCCGCTGGCCGACGTATCCCAGCGCGCAGCCGCCCCGATCGGGGCGGCCTTTACGCTCGTCTGCCTCGTGACCGGATCGCTCTGGGGCAAGCCGATGTGGGGCACGTACTGGGTCTGGGATGCCCGCCTGACCTCCGTTCTCGTGCTCTTCCTGATGTATTGCGGGATCCTGACGCTCTGGCGGGCGCTCGACGAACCGGGCCGTGCCGCCCGGGCGGTCGCGATCCTGACGCTGGTCGGCGCCGTGAACGTCCCGATCGTAAAATTCTCGGTCGAGTGGTGGAGCACGCTGCACCAGGGCGCGTCCGTGTTCCGCATGGGCGGCCCGCTCA
>CAXUKK010000030.1:0-13520 GCA_964251455.1 uncultured Enterovirga sp. | reverse complement strand
CCTGAAGGTCACAGGTTCAAATCCTGTCCCCGCAACCATCTCAACTTGCGAAAGCCCCGCCCGTAAAACGGCGGGGCTTTTCGCGTTCGACGCAATCGTCAGGATGCCGGCGAGGTCGCCCTGCACGCCCATTTCCAGGCCACTGTCGCTGGGCGTCAGCACGATTGCGGAGATCAGCGACCGGAGCAGATCCGCGGCTTTGAGGCGCTCGGCCTCCGGTCCCGTCTGCAACGCCTCGTGCAGGCTCTCGACCTGGCGTCGATAATAGCCTGCCATCTCGGGGTGAAGCAGCGGTGCCGGCTCCTTGCTTTGGGCGACAACAGCTTCGAGCTCGCGCTTGCGCGCTTCCATTCGGACCATGCGCTCGTTGAGCCGATCGGCGGCACCGCCGCGCAGGATCATGTCGACGAGCCGGTCGAGGTCGCGGTCGATCTTCCTGATCTGGGCCCGCGACGCCTCCAGCGTCTCGGATCCGGCGGAACGGATACGGTTCATCTCGCGCGTGAACTCCTCGCAAAATTCGGCGAACAGCGCCGGCTCCATCAGATGATGCCGCAGGGCTGCAAGGACGCGAGCCTCGAGTTCATCGCGCCGCATGTTCGTCCGATTATCGCAGGTGCCTTTGTTACGGGCGGTCGAGCAGCCGAGCATCTCGGATGAGATCATCGAATATCCGCCGCCGCAGCAGCCGCAGCGGGTCAGTCCGGAGAGAAGATAACGTGGCCGCTTCCGGTCTCTCGCCGTGCTGAGCGTCGAAGCGTCGGGCTCGGGCTTCTCAGCCCGCATCGCCGACTGCCGGGCCTTCACCATCGACCATGTCTCGTCGTCGATGATCCGGAGCTCTGGCACCTCCTGTGTGATCCAGTCCTCCGGGGCGTTCAGCCGGGCTTGCCGCTTCCCCGTCGCCGGGTCCTTCACGAACCGCTGCCGGTTCCAGACGAGCTTACCGACATAGAGCTCGTTGTTGAGGATGCCGGTGCCGCGCTTCGGATTGCCGTTGATCGTGCTGAAGCCCCAGTCGCCTCCGCTCGGTGCGGATATCCCCTCGCGGTTGAGTTCCACCGCGATGCGCTTCGCCGATTTGCCGGCGGCGTAGTCGCTGAAGATGCGACGGACGACCGCAGCTTGGTCGGCGTAGATCGTTCGGTCGCCGCGAACCGCCTCACCATGCGCGTCGAACTGCTTCACCACGGTGTAGCCGTAGGAGTTGCCGCCGCCGGACTTTCCCTGCTCAACGCGCCCGCGCAGACCGCGGCGCGTTTTGTCCGCGAGATCCTTGAGGAACAGCGCGTTCATCGTGCCCTTGAGGCCGACGTGGAGTTGGGTGACCTCGCCCTCGGACAGGGTGATGATCTTCACGTCGCCGTACGCCATGCGCTTGAACAGGCCGGCGATGTCCTCCTGATCGCGCGATAGGCGATCCATCGCCTCGGCGAGGACGAGTTGGAAGCGGCCGTTCAGCGCGTCGGCGATCATCGCCTGAATGCCGGGTCGCAGGAGCGACGCGCCCGAGATTGCGTGGTCGGTATACTCCTCGACGATGTGCCAGCCTTGGCGCTCGGCGTGCGCGCGGCAAACGCGGAGCTGATCGGCAATAGAGGCATCGCGCTGCGAGTCGCTCGAGTATCGGGCGTAGAGGGCTACCTTCATGAGGGTTCTCCTGCTTTCCGTCAGGAGGCGTCGCCGGCGCCCTCCTTCTCAGAATCGGCAATGTATCGGTGCGCTGCGCAGCGTGCCAGAGCCCGGACGAACTCGATCAAACGCTCGTCGGTGCCCGCTGAAACGCGGAAGTCCAATCGATCGTCGATGGTGGGGGCATGTTCGCTTACAGCAGGTCGGGGTGGGCGCATGGGCTTGCTCGTTGCCTAACGGCGCGTTGCCCGCCCTTCCGGCCAACGCCCTCTCTCCTCTTCGCTCCCCAGCGTGTGTTTCCGGACTCGCTTATCCGGATGATCGGCCGATGACCGGCCTGAACTCGCCTAGGCGTTCCTCACGCTCGACGAGTTCGGCGATGTGGTGGGCGATGCGCTGTGCCACGAACCGAGCGGCCTGCGGCCCCCAGCGTGGATCGACGCGATCGCTCGTGTCCCCGATCTCCGCTGCCAGTGCATCGGGTAGCGCTGCGACCAGCGTTTCCAGAAAGGCGGCCATTCCCGAACGAGCCCATTCACCAGCCAGATCTTGGCGTCCGAACAGCGCCAGGGTCAATGCGCCCCGCGCGGGAAGGCCGGCGGCGCCGAGAATCGCGATGGCCTCCTCTGAACTCAGATGGCGGGACCCCTTGAGAGCGCGCGAAAGTTGATCCTTACTCAGTCCCGCCCGCGCCAGGAGATCTCGCTGCGCGATGCCGGATGTGCCGATGAGGTCTGCCACCACACGGTGCAGGGGAGCGTCCGATCCATCGGCAAAGCTGTTTTCGAGCGGCACATTCCTTCTCCGAGTTCCCGAGTCGCTATCACGCTACGCCGAGACGGCAGCTGTAGGAAAACAAAACAAGAACATCCTAGAGCAATGCGCTGGGGGTCTCATGCGCTTGGGAGAGGTCGGGGAAGCCACGCGCCTACGAATCACCTTCGACTCAAGGGTCTGCGACGCTCGTCGCGGGAGCGCGGTTGAACGCTGTCTTTCACGCGAGACGCGTCGCGGCTTCTAGGAAATCTCACAGCAGCGGACGCGATGCGCATCGCAGATTCCGCGATGCGACCCGGTTTCTGTTCTGCACTTGTTCTGAAATGTTGAGCGGCGATCGGAGCGACGTGAAGGTGACTGGGCGGCCGGTGTTCGGTCGCATCGCCGTCCACGGAGACCCTCCCAATGTCCACCTTCAAGCTTCCGCTGACCCGTGCCCATCTGGGCAGCGCCAGCGACTATGTCGTGCCCGCTCTCGCCCTGATGCTGTGCGCCAGCGCGGCTTACGCCGGCGCCGACACCACCTTCGGTCCCGCTCTGACGAAGTTCACCGACTTCCTCGAAGGATCGGGCGGCAAGATCATCGCCGTGCTCAGCCTCGCAGGCGGCATCATCGGCATGGCGTCCGGCCGCTTCACGCTCGGCCAGGTCGCGATCCCGGTCGCCGTCGGCATCGGTGTCGGCACTGGTGTGCCGATCGTCACCTCCACCGTCACCGCGATCATCTGATCGCGGCGGGCGGGGGCGGAGCGACCCATGTCGGACAAGTATCTCGTGCCCCGGCGGCTCGACGATCCTGAGCTCATCGGTCTTTGGACCCTTGATGAGTTTCTGGGGCTCGCGGTTCCGTTCGGCTGGGGCATCCTCTCCCAGCATATCCTGCTGGGTCTCGTGGGGGCTGGAGGAGCGTGGTTCGCGCTTCGAAAGGCAAAGAGAGGCCGGGCGAGTTCCTGGGCCATCCACGCGGCCTACTGGTACCTGGGTGCGGGCTTCGTCCGACTGAAGGCGACGCCGCCCTCGCATTGCCGCCTCCTGGCCGGCTGAGAGGGACAAGCACATGCTATCCGATATAGCGCACCAGCGCGCCCAGGCGCTGCTCAGGCAGCGCAAGCTCCTGCTCCTGGCTGGCGGCGCTTCCTTCCTGGCCAACCTTGCGCTCGTCTCGGCGCTCGGGTCGCGAGATCGCGAAGTCATCCTGCAGCCGATCTCGACGCGGCCCCTGAGCATCAGCTCCTCGGGCGTGTCGGCCGACTATCTCGAACTCGTCACCCGTGACGTTGCACTGATGCTGCTCAATCGCTCGCCTCAGGGCCTCGACTATTGGATGGAGCAGATCCTGAAGATAGCGAACCCGGCGGCATACGGTTCGCTGCGCGCCGAGCTGGTCAAGATAGTGACCGAGCAGCGCGGTTCGGATCTCAGCCAGGCCTTCGTCATCACGGGGCTCGATGTCGATCCGAAGGGCCTCACGTCCACGGTCGACGGCGACCTCAAGACGTTTGTCGGCGGACAGGTGATCGCCAGCGAGCAGAAGCGGTTTCGCTTCGGCTGGGATTACACCGGGCTCCGCCTCTCGCTGACCAGTTTCGCGCTCGTCGCGAACTCCAAGGAGGCACTGCGATGATCGCTGCCCTTCCGGCGTGCCTGCTCGGTGCAGGCGCAACCACCTTCGCCGCGGGCACCGCCCGTCCGCGTGACATCAGCCTCAAGCCGCTCGGCCTCATGCTGCTGGGTGCAGCAGTTGCGCTGACCGCGACGCCGGCGCTCGCCGACCAATATCGTCAGGCCGTCGACAATGCCGAGGTGACCTGCGTCGTCTCGGCGCGCGAGCTCACCCGGATCAGCCTGATCGGCGACGCCTTTGCGAGCGTCAGCAAGATCACGACGGGCTACCCCTATAATGATTTCACGGTCACCAACGAGCCCGTTCGGGGAGACATCTACCTCTCGGTGCCGGAAGGCTTTGCGCCGGGTCGACTGAGCTTCTTCGCGACGACGCGGAAGGGGTTCGTCTACAAGTTCGCGTGCACCGTCGGCGGCAGTGAAGCCGAACAGGTCTTCATCACCAACCCGGCGCTCGCACAGCCACCTGAGCCGTCGATCGCGACCGCGTCGCCGCAGGATGCCGCGCTTACCCTCGTCCAATCGATGGCAACCGGCGGCGTGCCAAAGGGCTATCAGGTCCGACAGACGGCGGCGGCGCCACTGCGCGTCGGCGACTTCAGCGTCCGCCTGATCTCCCAGTATCGGGGCGGGGGGCTTCTCGGAAAAGTCCTGCGCGTCGAAAATCGCGGTAGCAAGACGGCAACGCTCGATCCCAAGGTGATCGCTCCGGGCGATGCGCTCGCCGTCAGCATCGGAGCATCCGAACTCGGGCCTCACGCCGCGACCACGCTCTATGTCGTGCAGACCGATGGAGCGGGCGCATGAGCGCCCCCGCAACTCCGCAGAACGGCCGGGCGGCGGATACCGCCGAAAACGCGATCGGCGCCCTCAATGCCAAGACGCGGCAGCGTCAGCGGATGCTGCTGCTTGGCGGCGGCGGTGCGGTCGCGATGGTCGGGCTCTGGTTCGTGCTGGGAGGCTCGCCGCACCACATCTCCGCGGCTCCTGATGCGCCCCAGCGGATCGAGACCGACGGCATCGTCAATCGCGACCTGAGCCAAAAGGAATTCGTGGCGATCTACGGCAATCGCCTGGACGCGCAGGCGCGTCAGCTGAAGGCCTTGGAAGACTCGCGAGCCGTCAATCCCGATGTCCAGTCCAAGCTCGACGCTCTCGCGGCCGAGAACCAGGCGATGCGTACCGATGGTGCGCATACGATCGACGCGCTCACGCAGGAGAACAGCTCGCTGAAGGGTGAACTGGCACGTGCGCAGTCCACGCCGACGGCATCGGCAGCGACGTCTTCGCTCCCGCGCGACCCGTCGATCCCGTCGGGTTCGCCCTTGTCGCCGAACCTCGCGACGCCGGATGGTGCTGCTGCGCTGCCCACAACGGCGGAGCGGCAGGTGAAGACTCTGTCGTTCGTCGCGAGCACGGAGAGTGCTGGCACGGTCAAGACCGGTCTGCGCTCATCGAGACCACAAGCGCCGGCGATCGAGATCGAGGACAGCCCCGATTATCTACCGCCCAACAGCTATGCGCCCGCGCGCGTGATCGTCGGCGTCGATGCCTCGGCAGGCGTCGCCAGCCAGACGGACCCGCTACCCGTCGTCCTGCGGATCACCGGCCCCGCCCGCTCGGTGGTCAAGGACGGCAAGCTCCTGACCACGCGGCTCGAGGGCTGCGTCGTCAATGGCGCGGCGCGGGGCGATCTCAGCGCCGAGAAGGTCTACGTCAAGCTGCAGAAGATGACCTGCGACCAACCCGGCGGACGGGTGGCGGTCAGCGAGGTCAAGGGCTTCATCAGCTTCGCCGGCAAGACGGGCGTACGCGGCCGCGTCGTGAGCCGCGAGGGAAGCCTCGTCAGCCAGGCCCTGATCGCCGGCATCGTCGGCGGCTTCGGCCGCGGGTTCTCCGCCAACGCCAACGGCGTGTTCTCGGGGCTCGCCACCGGCGTCGATGGCAAGCGCCAGACGCTTTCCGCCGGCGACATCGTCCAGGGCGGACTGGGTCAGGGCGTCGGCGACGCCGCGGACAGTGTCTCCAAATATCTGATCGAACGCGCCGAGCAATACCAGCCGGTGATCGAGATGCCGACCGGCATCGATGTCGAAATCGTCTTTCTCGACGGCGTCTATGTGAGGAACTCCCAATGATGAATGCTGACTCTCGACTTGGCCGGGAGCTGGCCAGGTTCCGGCGCCTTGAAGGCGTCCCGTTCTGGACGCTGCTTGCCGGCGCCTCGCTCAGTCTCGGTATGGGCGCTGGCGTCGCCGCCAACGCCGTTCATGCCGAAACGCTTGCCGGTGTGGCGATCGACACCAATCTGGTGCGGACCGCGCTCAAGCTCAGGCTGCCGCGAACGGCGATCGGCGCGATCGACTGCCAGCGCCTGCGAGGCCTCTGCGAGGTCGTCGCCGGCACGACATTGTTCTACGTCGATCCGACCGCACGCTATCTGATGATCGGGCGGGTGTATGACATGGAGACGCGCAGCGATGTCACGGCCGCGCGCCTGCTTGAGCTCAATCCCGATCTGATCGCAGCCGGCGCCGCCGGCCGCAAACAGGCCGACGCCGACGAAGAGCAGGCGCCCGCACCCGCCAAGGCCAGCAAGGTCGACCTCGCCGAGCTTCCCAAGGGCGGCGCGATCTACTGGGGCCCCGCCGGCGGTGCCAAGGTCGTCGTGCTCAGCGACTTCTCGTGCGGATACTGCCGCAAGCTCTCCGGCGAGCTCGCCAGCCTCGGCCTGCGGGTCGAAGAGCGGCCGATCTCGATTTTCGGACCGGAGAGCCGGAAGAAGGCCGAGGCGGTGCTTTGCGCGCGAGACCCGGCTGCGGCTTTGCATGCCGCCTATGCCGATCAGCCGGTCCTAAACGCCGCCAAGTGCGACACGTCCGGCCTCGACGGCAACGAGGCATTCGCCAAGCGGCACGGGTTCGGCGGCACGCCGGTCATCATCCGCCGCGACGGCGCGGTGATCGAAGGCTTCCGTCCGGCCGCAACGCTCAAGGCGTTCATCGCCGGAGGTGCGGCATGACCCGCTGTCCGACAGCCTTGCTGCTCCTCGGCTCCCTCTCCGGCTGCGCAACGTTGGGCGGCACCGTCAAAGGTGACTTCGCCTGCCGTGCACCGACCGGGACGTGCGCTCCCATGACGGAGATCGATGCGAAGGCCGTCACCGCCCTGAGTGGCAGTGACGGCGGACCGTCGGCGGTGACGCCGGCCCGGCAGCCTGCAGTGTCGCGCGGCGGCGGCATGGGACCCCGAACCGGCGAACGACTGCTCGCCGTCCTCCTGCCCGCCCATGTCGATGCGGCCGGGGTCCTCCATGACGCCGCCACGGTCCACGTCGTCGTGGAGGCTCCGGGCTGGCGCCTGGAGCCCAGCCGCCCGGATCCCGACACCCAATCCCTTCCCGAGTTCTCGCGCAGTTCCGCCCCTTCCTCTCTGCGCGAGGCAGTCGCCGGTGCTTCGGCACCGGCGATCGAGGGGCTCGAGATGCTCCCCGCTCGAGCCCCTCACATGATCACGGACGGTCCACCGGTGCCCGCGGATGCGGGTCCGGCTCAGACCGCGGCTGCGATCGCCGCCGCGCGCAGCGGGCATCGCATTGCGGACCGATCCACGTCACCGGCAGCCCACGGAGCGGCGCAACCCGGCGCGCTGCCGCGCGGCAAGACGATCGTTCCAACAGGCGACACGGCGGCAGCGTTGGCTCGTGTCCGCGGCCTCGCGGCTCCGGTGATGCCAACACCTGCCAAGCCGCCGACCGGGACGCATCCCGACGCCGACCTCGGCGATCCGTTCGGGGCCATCCCAGAGCAGGAGAAACGGCCGTGAAGCTGTCGCTCAAAACCTTCACCGACACGCTCATGCGCGGGCTGTTCGGAGACACGGAAAGCGGCGAGGGCGCGCGACCGGTGCTCGGCCTCGACATGCTGTCGAGCTTTCTGCCCTACCGCGTCTACGAGCCATCGACCCGGCTCTACCTCAATGCACGCTCCACCGGGTTCGTGTTGAACGTGGCGCCGCTCGTCGGCGCCGACGAGCGGGTCGGTGATCTGCTCGGTCAGTTCTTCTCCGAAGGCCTTCCGGCGGGCGCCTGCGTGCAGATCGTCCATTGGGCGTCCCCGCGGATCGGGCGCAATATCGCGCCCTGGTTCCTGCCGCGATATGCGCGGGGCGGCGTGTACGAGCGGCTGGCGCGCGCTCGCGCCCAGTGCCTCTATGACCTCGTCTGGTCGAGCGGCTCTGCCGGCGCGCCGTTCCATGCCCGCCACCACCAGCTCATCGTCTCGGTGGGCGTGCCGGCAGGCAGCAGCACCTCCAAGGAAGAGTTGATCGCCGTCCGCGAGAGCTTGATGGGCGTGCTCCGCTCGCTGGACGTGCCGGCCGCCGATGTCACTCCGGTCGAGCTGATCGCATTCCTCGACGACCTCACGTCGCCGACGACTGCGAGCGGCGACGATGCCATCGACTATAATCCTCTCGATCCGATCGCCGACCAGGCGCTGCGTCGGGATATCGAGCTGGTCGTCGAGGAAAGCCGGATGCTGCTGCGCACCGAGCGGTTCCGCCCGACTGGCGCGACCGATGAGGGCGCGCCCGAGATCGGCGAGGTCTATCCGGACCGCTTCGATGTCCGTCACTTCGGCGTGCGCAACATGCCGACGCGGTGGACCCCGTGGGAGACCGCCCGGCTGATCGGCGACCTGTTCACGGACAAGCTGCGCTTCCCTTGTCCCGCGGCCACCATGCTCTGCCTTGTCTATCCCGACCAGGAGGCCGCCTCGACCCGTGCGGGCATGAAGTTCCTTCGCACGACGTCGCTCAGCGAGGGCAAGTCGGCGCGCTATGTGCCGCGCTTACGCGAACAGGCTGCCGAATGGCGTGAGGTGCAGGGGCAGCTGCAGGAAGGGCGCCGCCTCGTCCGCGCCTTCTACGGCGTCACCAGCTTCTCTCCGGAAGGGGATGGCGACCGCAACGAGCGGATGGTGAAATCGCTCTACAAGTCGGCTGGCTGGGACTTGGCTGACGAGCGCTACCTCCAGATCCAGGGTCTCTTGGCGGCTATGCCGTTGACGCTGGCGGACGGGCTTGCGGCAGATTTCGAGCGCTGTCGGCGGATGCGGACGATGCTGTCGACGACGGCAGCCAACATCGCACCCGTGCAGGGCGAGTATCTCGGCGGTGCAATCCCGCACCTGCTTTTCCTCGGTCGCCGCGGACAGCCCTTCTTCTGGTCGCCGTTCGAGAATGGCGCCGGCAACCACAATGTCGCGATCCTCGGCAAGTCGGGATCGGGCAAGTCGGTCCTGCTCCAGGAGATGTGCGCGAGTCTGTGCGGCGCCGGCGCCAAGGTCGTCGTGATCGACGACGGCCGCTCCTTCATGAACAGCTGCCGGCTCCAGGGAGGAAGCTTCATCGAGTTCACGCTCGCCTCCGGCTTCTGTCTCAATCCGTTCTCGATGGTCGACGCCGAGCGCGTCGCGAGCGACGAGGATTACCGGCTCGACTGCATGGCGATGCTGAAAGCGATCGTCGGCCAGATGGCGCGCTTCATCGACCGCCTGACCGACACCGAGCGCGGCCTGATCGACCAGGCGGTGAACCGGGTGTGGGAAGAGCAGGGCAGGGCCGGCTCGGTCGATGCGGTAGCAGCGGCGCTCGAAGCCACCGGGAACATCGACGCCGGCAATCTCGCGATCGCGATGGGGCCATTCCGCTCGGGCGGCACCTACGGTGCCTTTTTCAACGGCGAGGCCAGTCTCAAGCTCGAGGCGGACTTCACGGTCTTCGAGATGTCCGACTTGGCCACTCGCGAGGAACTGCGTTCCGTCGTCCTCACCGCGATCATGTTCATGACCAGCCAGGCGATGACGCGCAGCCCGCGCTCGGTGAAGAAGCTGCTGCTGATCGACGAGGCCTGGGCGATGCTGAAGGGCGGATCGATGTCCGACTTCGTCGAGACCTATGCCCGCACGGCTCGCAAATATGGCGGGGCGCTCTGCACTGCCACCCAGTCGCTCAACGACTTCTACAAGTCCGACGGCGCGACCGCAGCGCTTGAGAACTCCGACTGGATGCTGGTGCTCCAGCAGAAGCCGGAAACGGTCGCCGATCTCCGCAAGTCCGCCCGGCTCGACATGGACGACCGCACCGAGGGGCTGATCCGCTCGCTCAAGCGCTCGGGCGCCGAATATTCCGAAGTCTTCATCCGCGGCCCGGAATGTCAGGCGATTGGCCGGCTGGTGCTCGACCGCTTTTCGGCAACCGTCTTCTCGTCATCGCCCGACACCTATGCGGCGATCGAGCGGCGCCTCGCCGAAGGGGAGAGTCTCGCCGAGGCGATCGATGCCGTCGCTAACGATCTGCCCGAGGCGCATGGGCGGGAGACCGCCCATGCGTAAGCCCGTGCTCCCAGCCGATCTCTTCGCGCGCCTGGCACGTGTGGGTCGATGTGTGTCCGACGTCTGCCATTTCGTCCTGTGTACGACGCTATGGCTGAGCGGCACGATCGTCGGCGCGCTCGGCCTGCTGCTGGGCTTCGTCATCGTCGCGGCCGACGGTCGACCGCTGCGGTTCTTCGCCCACGTCCAGAACCTGTCGACGCATTACCTGTTCGCGACACACGAGGCCCGCACCCGGTTCGATCATCAGCTGCTCGCTGTCTTCGTCGCGATCTTCGGCATGCTGTTGGTCGCCCGGCTTCCCGGTTTCGTGCTGCGCATGCGGCGCGACTTGCGCGGGAGGCCGTCCGATGTCTGATCTGACGCCTCGCATCCTCGATCGCACCATCGCGGGCTGGTCCCTCCAGACGATCCTGATCGGAATCCTGCTGATGGCCGGGACGCTCTGGGGCGCCTGGATCACGCGAACCGTCGTCGAGGTCCGCAGCCTTCACATGGTGACGGCCAGCCTGTCCCGGCTTTGGGAGGACTTCTTCGCCAGCGAAGCGCGCGACGGCGGGACTCCCGACGAGTCGGCGAAGCGCACCGCAGCCTATCTTGCTGCGATCAACCAGGCGGTCTCGAACCTCGGCGAGGACGGTACGACGGTGCTGGTCTCGGAGGCGACGCTTGGGCGCTCGGTGCCCGACAGGACGGAATTTGTTCGCGCCCGTGTTCGCCAGGCAGTGGAGGCCAGCCGTGATCCGCGCTGACGCTACTCCGCCCGCGACCTTCTGGTCACCGGCACGCCGGCGGCGCTGGCTGCTGCTCGGCGCCATCGGACTGCTTGGTACAGGATATCTACAGCTCGATGCGTGGAGCGGACGGCATGCGCTGCTCGTCAATGCCAGCACCAGCCTGCCGAACTGGGCATTCCTGATCGATCGCCAGCGGATACCGGCGAAAGGCGATCACGTCTTCTTCGATCCGCCGCCAAGCGCGCTGCTCAAGCGGCATTTCGGCCGCGATCACGATCCCTTCGGCAAGATCGTCTATGGCGTGGCCGGCGACACGGTCACGCGGCAGGGTCGCCTGTTTCTCGTCAACGGCCGGCCGGTGGCGCTGGCCAAGCCGAAAACGATGCGCGGCGAGCCGCTGACGCTGGGACCGGTCGGGACGATCCCACGCGGCTGCTACTTCGTGGCCACGCCCAACCCCGACAGCTTCGACAGCCGCTACGCGGTGATCGGCTGGATCTGCCGCCAGCGTGTCCTCGGTGTCGGGGAGCCCATCCTGTGAGCGCTCATCCACTCCGCGGGTTCGTTTCCATCGTGTCGGGATCACTGTCGCTGATCTCGGCGCCAGCCTTAGCGCGCGATTATGGCCAGCAGGGCGCGACCTTCCCTGTGATCGAAGCTGATCTGCTCAGCGTCATTCATCAACGGCTGACCGGTATGCAGGCATCGGGCGAGATCGACCGAGCCAACCGCGCCCTTGCGGCGAGAACGGCGGAGCGCGTGCGCAGGCCCGCGCCTGTCGCAGGCATCGCGGCGGCGAGCGAGCCTCGCAGTTGGGCGTTCGATCCGACCATCACGGTCGCCGACGATCTGCGCGATGCGCGGGGGCGGGTGATCGTGGCGCGTGGTACGCGGGTCAACCCGCTCGACACCGTGCCACTGCGCCAGCGGCTCGTGTTCATCGACGGCGACAGCGAAGATCAGGTCGCATGGGCGATGGCCCGGACGACGGCGATCGATGCCAAGCTCATTCTCGTGAGCGGCTCGCCCTTCGCTCTGATGAAGGCCGAGCAACGCCGCTTCTACTTCGACCAGTCCGGCACGCTCACGACCAAGCTCGGCATCCATGCGGTGCCCGCAGTCGTGGAACAGCGCGGCCGCGTCCTCGCCATCCGCGAAATGGTGATCCAGGGAACAAAAGGAGACCGGAAATGACCGCTGGCGCCAACCGCGCCTGGCTCGAAGCCGCTCATCGTCGGAGCCGTCGAACGCGCCGCATCCGTACGTCCGTCGTTGCTGGTCTGCTCGGCATCGTCGCGGCGCTGATGCTCGCGGCGGCACCGGCGCGTGCCGAGGGAACGCCGGGCCGCTGCACAGGGCATTTCGTCAATCCGCTGACCGATGTGTGCTGGAGCTGCCTGTTTCCGATGTCGGTCGGCGGACTCAACATCTGGCCGTCGATCGCAGGACGCCCCGACACGGACAATCCGGCGCTGCCCGTCTGTAACTGCGGGCTGCGGCTCGGGATCGCGATGGGCTTCTGGGAACCGGTGCGGCTGGCCGATGTCAGCATGAAGCCGTGGTGCTTCGTGAACCTTGGTGGGATGAAGCTCGACCCCGGCTTTGACATCGGCTTCAAGACCATCGCCGGCCCGAGCGCGGTCGGCGGCAAAGCGCAGAATACGAGCGGCTGGCACGTCCACTGGTATGCCTATCCGCTGATCTACTGGATGGAGATCGTCACCGACTTCCTCTGCCTTGAACAGGGTTCGTTCGACATCCTCTACCTGACGGAGATCGACCCGCTCTGGCAGGATTCCGAACTCACCGCGATCATCAACCCGGAGGCGGTGCTGTTCGCCAACCCGCTGGCGCTTGCCGCCTGTGCGGCCGATTGCGTGGCAGCGACGGCGAAACTGCCGACCGATCCCCTGTTCTGGTGCGCCGGCTGCCAGGGCACGATGTATCCGCTCAACGGCAACGTCGCCGCCTCGATCGGCCACGTCCAGGCTTCCCGGCTGGCGCTCGCCCGCTTCGCGTACAAGCTCCACCGTGAGCTCGTCGCCTGGGGCACGATGGGCTCGAAGGGCCTGTGCGGCAAATATCTGATGCCGGTGATGCGCAAGCAGCAATACCGGTTCCAGGCGACCAACCCCAACCCCCAGACCAGCGGCCGCTACGCCTGTCCTCCGATCGGCGCGTCGACGACCTTCATGTCGGCCGGCCAGGTCTACCCTGCGATCGGAGAAGACATGGGCTATCTCGTCTGGCGCAAGCGCAACTGCTGCGTGCTGTGATGCGGCGCTCCTCCACCCTCGCCGCGGCGGCGGCCCTGACCACGGTCGGATTGGTGCTCGGCCTCGCCAGCGGCAGCAGC
>CAXUKK010000029.1:0-13559 GCA_964251455.1 uncultured Enterovirga sp. | reverse complement strand
ATGCCGGAGGACGAGCCGATCAGCTCGGCGACGATCACGTAGGTCCAGGCCCAGCCGAGCACGAGCCGCAGGATCTCGGCGATGTCCGGGGCGTTCGCGGGCAGGAGCACGCGCCGTACGACCGAACGCTCGTTCGAGCCAAGCGTGTAGGCCGCCTCGACGAGATCGCGCCTCGTGGAGCCGACCGTCACCGCTACCATGAGGACAATCTGGAAAACGGAGCCGATGAAGATGACGAGCAGCTTCTGCAACTCGCCGATGCCGGCCCAGAGGATGAGAAGCGGTACGAAGGCGGAGGCCGGCAGGTAGCGGGCGAATGAGACGAACGGTTCGAGCAATGCCTCGATCGGCTTGTAGGCGCCCATCATGATGCCGAGCGGCACCGCCACCGTAGCCGCAAGCACGAAGCCGCCGACCACCCGCCACACCGTCATGCCGATATCGTGCAGGAAGCCGAACCGCGTCAGCAGGAGCCAGCCGTCCTGCAGCATGGTGATCGGGTCGGCCAGGAAGGTGCGGGACACGAAGCCGCCGAGTGTCGCGAAGGCCCAGGCGGCGACGAAGAGGACGAAGAACGTGAGGCCCAGCGCGATGCGAGCGCCCTGGCCGACGGGTTCGAGGGGACGGAACATGGTCTCACGTTGTCATGGCCGGGCTTGGCCCGGCCATCCCGATTGAAGATAGGCGCAATTTCTCGATCGAGGTGGCCGGGACAAGCCCGGCCATGACAACGGTCGCTACTGAATAAACTGCGTGTCCGCGAGCTTCGACAGGTCGGGGATCTGCTTGATCACGCCCACCTCGAGCAGCAGGTCGGCCGCCTCCTTCGAAAACTTGGCGTGCTCGCCGGCGAAGAAGGTCTTGTTCGCCGCCTTGTCCTGCCAGCGCAGGAATTTCGCCGAGGCGCCGAAGGCTTCGCCGGTCTGCTTCACGTCGGCGCCCATGATCTCGTACGACTTGGCCGGATCCTTCGCGATCATCTCGAGCGCTTCGAAATAGCTGTCGGCCAGGGCCTTCGCGGCCTTCGGGCTGGCGTCGAGGAAGGCCGGCGTGCAGCCGACCGTGTCCATGACGACCGGGTAATCGAGCGTGGTCGCGATGATCTTGCCGGCTTCCGGCTTTGCCCGGACGGACGAAAGGTACGGCTCGTAGGTCATGGCGGCGTCGTTCTGGCCGGCGATGAAAGCCTGCGCGGCCGGACCCGGCTCCATGTTGACGATGGTGACGTCCTTGGTGCCGAGGCCGTTCTGCTTCAGCATCCAGGCGAGCACGAAATGCGGCGAGGTTCCGGGCGCCGACGCCGCGACTGTCTTGCCCTTCAGGTCCTTGATCGAGCCGGTGCCGGAGCGCACGACCATGCCGTCGGCGCCATAGCTCTTGTCGAGCTGGAAGATCTGCTTCGTGGCGATGCCGGCCGCATTCCAGACCACCCAGGTCTCGACGGTCGTCGCCGCGCATTGGATGTCGCCGGACGCGATGGCGAGATGGCGGGAGGCCTGCGGGATCTTCTTGATGGTGACGTCGAGGCCGTTCTTCTTGAAGATGCCGGCCTCCTTGGCGAGGGTGAGCGGCGCGAAGCCGGTCCAGCCCGAGATGCCGAGCGCGACCTTCGTCTCCTGCGCCGAGGCGCCACCCGCCACCATCACCGCGCAACCAAGCGCCGCACCCGCAACCCAACCCGTCTTCATGCTCTGATCCCCTGTGTGAGGACCATCATGCATCACGCGGGCCAGGGTGGAGTCAAACCGTACCGAGCGCGGCCTTGGCGCGCCTCCGTCGCGCATGGCAGAAGGCATCTGCCTGGGGATCGGCGCGCCAACGGGCAGGATCCTTGCTGGCTAGGCCGGCCGTACCCCATCTGACCTGCCCGGAGTGTGAGACGTTGAACGGCCTGTGGGATTTCTGGATCGATCGCGGCGGCACCTTCACGGACATTGTCGCCCGGCGGCCGGATGGCGGGATCGTCGCCCACAAGCTGCTGTCCGAGAACCCGGGCCTGTACCGTGATGCCGCCATCCAGGGCATCCGCGAGCTGATGGGCCTCGCTGCGGGCGAGACGATCCCGTCCGACCGCATCGCGGCCGTGAAGATGGGCACGACGGTCGCAACCAACGCGCTCCTCGAGCGCAAGGGCGAGCGGACGCTGCTGGTAACGACGCGCGGGTTCCGCGATGCGCTCCGCATCGGCTACCAGGCACGCCCGGACATCTTCGCCAAGAAGATCGTCAAGCCCGACCAGCTCTACGAGCGCGTGGTCGAGGTGGATGAGCGCGTGCTGGCCGACGGCACGGTCGAGCGCGCACCGGACCTCGCTGCCGCCCGGCGCGACATGGAGGAAGCCTACACGTCCGGCATCCGGGCCTGCGCGATCGTGTTCATGCACGCCTATCGCTCACCCGAGCACGAGCGCCTCGTCGCCGATCTGGCCCGGGAGATCGGCTTCCCGCAGGTTTCGGCCAGCTACGAGGTCTCGCCCCTGATGAAGCTCGTCGGCCGCGGCGACACGACGGTCGTCGATGCATATCTCTCGCCGATCCTGAAGCGCTACGTCGATCAGGTCGCGGGCGAACTGGGGCCGAACTGCCGGCTGATGTTCATGACCTCGGCCGGCGGCCTCACCGACGCCCGACTGTTCCAGGGCCGGGACGCGATCCTGTCCGGGCCGGCCGGCGGGGTCGTCGGCTGCGTCGAGACAGCGGGCATCGCGGGCCTGCCGAGCGTCATCGGCTTCGACATGGGCGGCACCTCGACCGACGTGTCGCATTACGACGGCGAGTACGAGCGCGCCTTCGAGACGGAGGTTGCGGGCGTGCGCATGCGCGCGCCCATGATGCTCATCCACACGGTCGCGGCGGGAGGCGGCTCCATCCTGCACTTCGACGGTCGGCGGTTCACGGTCGGCCCGGATTCGGCTGGCGCCGATCCCGGACCGCGCTGCTACCGCCGCGGCGGGCCGCTCGCCGTGACCGACGCCAACGTCATGGTGGGGAAACTCTCGCCCGAGACCTTCCCGAAGATTTTTGGGCCGAACGGCGACGAGCCGCTGGACCTAACCGCCGTGCAGCACGCCTTTGGCGCGCTCGCAGCCGAGATCGGCGACGGACGGGCGCCCGAGGCGGCTGCGGACGGCTTCATCCGCATCGCGGTCGAGAACATGGCGAACGCCATCAAGAAGATCTCGGTGCAGCGCGGCTACGACGTGACGCGCTACGCCCTGAACTGCTTCGGCGGAGCAGGCGGGCAGCATGCCTGCCTCGTCGCCGACGCGCTCGGCATGAAGACGATCCTCATCCACCCGCTCTCCGGCCTGCTCTCCGCCTACGGCATGGGCCTCGCCGACATCCGGGCGACGCGCCAGCGCACGGTCGAAGCGGGTCTCGACGGGGTTGGCCTTGCCGAGACCGGGTCCGTTCTCGACGGGCTCGGCGAGGACGTACGGCGCGAGGTGGAAGGGCAGGGCGTTCCGACCGCCGAGATCACCGTCCATCGGCGTGCCCATATCCGCTACGCTGGGACCGACACCTCGCTCGTCGTGCCGTTCGGCGCGCGTGACGAGATGGTGCGCGCCTTCGAGGCTGCGCATCGGGCACGGTTCGGCTTCATCGACGAGAGCAAGGCGCTCACCATCGAGGCAGCGTCGGCCGAAGCGGTCGGCGGCGGCACGGCGCCCGACGAGGCGGACCATCCGCTCGGGACCGAGCCAGCACAGAACTCGAGCCGGAGCCGCTTCTTCTCCGGAGGCGAGTGGCACGATGCGCCGGTCTACCTGCGCCGGGACATCGGGCCGGGCGTCAAGATGACCGGCCCGGCGCTCCTCATCGAGCCGCACCAGACGATCGTCGTCGAGCCCGGCTGGTCGGCCGCCGTGACCGTGAAGGACCACGTGGTCCTGACCCGCACGGAGGTGCTTCGCTCTGCCGCGGCCGTCGGGACGGAGGCCGATCCGGTGCTGCTTGAGGTGTTCAACACCCTCTTCATGTCGATCACCGAGGAGATGGGGCTCACGCTCCAGAACACGGCCTATTCGGTCAACATCAAGGAGCGGCTCGACTTCTCCTGCGCGGTGTTCGATTCCGAGGGCGCACTGGTCGCGAACGCGCCGCATATGCCGGTCCATCTCGGTTCCATGGACAAGTCGGTCGAGAGCGTGATCCGGGCGCAGGGGCCGACCATCCGGCCGGGCGACGTCTACGCGCTGAACGCGCCCTACAACGGCGGCACGCATCTGCCGGACATCACGGTCGTGACGCCCGTCTTCGACGAGGCGGAACGCGAGATCCTGTTCTACGTCGCCTCGCGCGGACACCACGCCGATGTCGGCGGCGTCAGCCCCGGTTCGATGTCGCCGCTCGCGACACATATTGAGCAGGAGGGCGTCTACATCGACAACTTCAAGCTCGTCGATGAAGGCCGTTTCCGCGAGGCGGAACTGCGCGACATCCTGACAGGAGCCAAATATCCGGCCCGCAATCCTGTCCAGAACATCGGCGACCTCAAGGCCCAGATCGCCGCCAACGAGCGCGGCGTCGCCGAGCTGAAGCGAATGGTCCGGCATTTCGGCCTGGAGGTCGTGCAGGCCTATATGGGCCACGTGCAGGACAACGCGGCGGAATCGGTTCGCCGCGTGCTCGACGCGCTGCCGGACGAGTGCTCGTACGATTACGAGTTCGACCAGGGCTGCGTCGTGCGCGTCCGCATCACGGTCGATCGCGCCCAGCGCGAAGCGACCGTGGATTTCACCGGCACCTCCGAGCAGCGGGCCGACAATTACAATGCGCCGTCCCCCGTGACCCGCGCCGCGGTGCTCTACGTGTTCCGCGTCATGGTCGAGGGCCGGATTCCGATGAATGCCGGGTGCCTGCGGCCGATCAACATCGTGGTGCCGGACGGCACGATGCTGTCGCCGCGCTACCCCGCTGCGGTCGTCGCCGGCAATGTAGAGGTGAGCCAGGGCGTCACGAACTGCCTGTTCGGTGCGCTCGGCGCGATGGCTGCCGCCCAGGGCACCATGAACAACCTGACCTTCGGCAACGATGTCTACCAGTATTACGAGACGATCTGCTCCGGTTCGCCGGCCGGGCCGGGTTGGCACGGGACCGACGGCGTCCATACCCACATGACCAATTCCCGCCTGACCGATCCGGAGGTGCTGGAGTTCCGCTATCCCGTGGTGCTCGAGGATTTCCACATCCGCAAGAACTCAGGCGGGCGCGGCAAGTGGCACGCCGGCGATGGCACCGAGCGAAGGATCCGCTTCCTTGAGCAGATGGATCTGGCGTTGCTGACGAGCCACCGCCGCGTGCCGCCCTTCGGAGCGGCTGGCGGAGAAGCCGGGCAGGTCGGGGAGAACTCAGCCCGCCGCGCAGGTGGACGCGTCGAACCGCTCGGCGGCTGCGATCAGACCGTCATGGAGCCGGGCGACGCGATCATCATCCGCACGCCGACGGCGGGTGGGTACGGGCGGGAGTAAACGCCCGTCAGTCCGAACGGCGTCGGCTCGCGGTTTCCGGCGATCCCGTCCTGCCGACCCGATGGCGCCTGTGTCAGAAAGCGCGTGCCACCGCACGCGGCCCGAAACTCCGTGGCGGCAGACCACCACAAGGGCTCCGAACCACAGCACCGCGGCGACCAACGAAAAAGGACGCCCGGAGGCGCCCTTCATCCGTCACGGCTGCTCGCCGAACCTAAGACGCCGGCAAACGTCGTAAGTTATTTCTTCTTGAGGCCCTTGAGCACGTCCAGGTCGAACTGGATCTCGGCAAGGTCGCCTTTGATCTCGTTCAACTCGTCAGTGATGTCACGACCCTTGAAGATCTCACGGATCAGGTCGAACGTGTCGCACTTCAGCTCTTTGATGTCGCCCTTGAGATCCTTCGAGCAGGATTTCTGCGAAACGGGGCTGACGCTGCAGCCGTTCCCGTCCTTGCCGCCGCACATGAAGCCATTGCCGCCGCGGCCACCACCGCCGCCAGTCGCGAAAGCGGGAGCGGCGAACAGAAGCGCCGAAATACCAGCGGCCGCCACAAACCAGGTCCTCGTGTTCATGCCGAACCCCTTCTACCCGCGCCGAATGGACGCACATTACGGAGTCTTTGAGGTATTGCAAGTGCCTGACGTGCAGAAAACTTGGGCTGCTTGAACATAGAACGCAGCAACGTGCCAGATCAACATGTCGCATCGTTGGGGTGACTCCGCGATGGCAAGTCGTACCGAGTCAAGAGGCGGCCTGGTCGGCCGGAGATGAAGCAGGAGAAAGAGGTGTCGCTCTTTGCTGTCTTCAGCGGCAGTCACGCCGGGTGCGGGTGACGCGGTCGCCGTACTCGTCGCGCTCGCGGACGGTCACCTCACGACAGCGGCCGGAGCTGCCGGTCTCTCGGCCCAATCCCGTCCCCCGCGCCGGCGCTCTACGGACCCGTCCGGAGGGTACTCGCTCCACTTGACGGCGCCTGCGAATCAGCATGGCCGCGGCCCGTCAGCTCGGGCGGGCGCCGCTCATCTCGTCCCATATGCTCCAGCGGAACAGCTCCGTGCCGGCACCGTCGACAATGCGGACGGCCTCAAGGGGTGCCAGGCTCCAGTGCGAGGTGCGGGAGCGCTGAAGCAGCCGGATAGCTCGCGGCTGCACACTCTCGATCGCGTCAGCCCGCAAGGACAGGCGCTGCACGATCGCTGTGGCCTTCCCGGCCTGGGAGAAACCCAGCGCTTCCAGGTGAAATGTCTGGTGCAAACGATGTCCTATTCCTGGCACTGCGGCGGCTGGCCGACGCCGCTCTGACGAGTCGGGAGCCGTCCCGAGGCTCTGTGCACAGACAGGTGGTGCTGCCAGAGAGGATTGAACTCTCGACCTCTCCCTTACCAAGGGAGTGCTCTACCACTGAGCTACGGCAGCGGACCCGAAGCCCGCAACGGGCGGCGCCGAGGCGCGACGGACGAAGCGCTGAATAGTGGAAGCGCCGCCTGGGCGCAACCGATCCGGTCATCGCCGCGCTCGAGCGCTGGCGGCCATGTTCGGACTTACTCGGCCGCCTCCGCCTGGCACCCAAGCGGCAAGCCGAGCGCGGACCAGACCTCGACGAGAGCCTTCGTCAGCTCCGCAATATGTCGGTCATGGTGGCACGGCGTCGGCGTGATGCGCAGCCGTTCGGCCCCGCGCGGCACGGTTGGGTAGTTGATCGGCTGGATGTAGATGCCGTGCCGTTCGAGCAGCCGGTCGGAGGCGGCCTTGCAGAGGGCGGCGTCGCAGACCATCACGGGTACGATATGGGTCTCGCCGGCGAGAACCGGCAAGCCGGCCTCGGCGAGCGCCGACTTGGTGCGGGCGACCTGGCGCGCCTGCGCCTGCCGCTCGACCGACGAGCGCTTCAGGTGCCGGACCGATGCGGTCGCCGCCGCCGCGACGGGTGGGGGCAGGGCGGTCGTGAAGATGAAGCCCGGAGCGTAGCTGCGGATCGCGTCGACCACTTCGGGCGAGCCTGCGACGTAGCCGCCGAGCACGCCGAAAGCCTTGGCGAGCGTCCCCTCGACCACGTCGACATGGGCCATGACGCCGTCGCGCTCGGAAATGCCGCCGCCGCGCGGGCCGTACATGCCGACCGCATGGACCTCGTCGAGATAGGTCATGGCGCCGTAGCGCCGGGCGAGGTCGCAGATCCGGCCGATCGGGGCGACGTCGCCATCCATCGAGTAGACGCTCTCGAACACGATCAGCTTCGGCAGCTCGGGCGCGATACCGGCCAGCAGTTTCTCGAGGTGCGCGACGTCGTTGTGCCGGAAGATCAGCTTGTCCGCTCCCGAGCGGCGCACGCCCTCGATCATGGAATTGTGGTTCAGGGCGTCCGACAGGATGACGCAGCCGGACAGGAGCTTCGCGATCGTCGCAATGCCCGTCTCGTTCGAGACGTAGCCGGACGTGAAGACGAGCGCCGCGTCCTTGCCGTGGAGGTCGGCGAGTTCCGCCTCGAGTTCGACCACGGCGCAACTCGTGCCAGAGATGTTGCGGGTGCCGCCGGCCCCGGCGCCGGTCGCCTCGGCGGTCTCCACCATCGCCCGCACGACATCCGGGTGCTGGCCCATGCCGAGATAATCGTTCGAGCACCACACGACGATGTCGCGCGGTCCCTCCGGCCGATGCCAGGTAGCGGCCGGGAAGGCGCCGGCCTTGCGCTCGATACGCGCAAAGGAGCGATAGCGTGCCTCGCCGTGCAGCCGGTCGAGCGCATTCAGAAAATGTTGACGATAATCCATCATGCGCCGAGAAGCGGAGCCGACCCGCAGGTCCCGCTCTTTCGCTTAGCCCGTTGCGTTGCGATTGCGAAGCGGTGCGCGACCTGGGCGACGTTCGGTCGCCCGCCTGTTCGGAGGCGAGCTTGGACGAGAAGCGAGCCGAGCGGCTGAAGAGCGCGCTTCGCGAGAACCTGCGGCGGCGCAAGGCTGCGGCCCGATCCGTTCCGGCAGACAAGCCGGGGGAGGGCGCGGCGCGCGAAAACGGCCGCGACGGGTCGAAGCCTGAGGGCAGCTAGTTTAAGGGTCACCGCACGGCGGGGGGCCGGAGAGGGCCAAATGGATCGGATCAGGATCAGGGGCGGGGGGCAGCTGAACGGCACGATCCCGATCTCCGGGGCGAAGAACGCGGCGCTGCCCTTGATGACGGCGAGCCTCCTCACCGGGGAGACCCTCGAGTTGCGCAACGTCCCGCGCCTCGCCGACGTGAACCTCCTCTTGCGCATCCTCGGCAATCACGGGGTCGACCACACGATCACGGGCAAGCGCCCGGGCCAGACCACGGAGACGGGCCAGACGATCCGGCTCGACGCCTCGTCGGTCATCGACACCGTCGCGCCCTACGAGCTCGTCTCGAAGATGCGCGCGAGCTTCTGGGTCATCGCGCCGCTGATCGCCCGCTTCGGCGAGGCGCGCGTCTCGATGCCCGGCGGTTGCGCCATCGGCACGCGGCCCGTCGATCTCCTGCTGTTCGCTCTCGAGCGGATGGGCGTCCAGATTGAGGTCGATGCCGGCTACGTGGTGGCCAAGGCCGCGAAGGGGCTGAAGGGCGCCGAGATCGATTTCCCGAAGGTCACGGTCTCGGGCACGCATGTGGCCATGATGGCCGCGACCCTCGCGGACGGCACGACCGTGATCGAGAACGCGGCGCGCGAGCCGGAGGTGGCGGACCTCGCGAACTGCCTCGTGAAGATGGGCGCCAAGATCGAAGGCGCCGGCACGCGCCGGATCGTGATCGACGGCGTGGCGCGCCTGCACGGCGCGACGCACAGCGTGATGCCGGACCGGATCGAGACCGGCACCTACGCCATGGCCGTGGCCATGACGGGCGGGGATGTCGTCCTGGAGAACACCCGGCCGGAATACCTGCAGCGCGCCCTCGACGTGCTGGCGCAGGTCGGCGCCGAGGTGTCTTCCACCAAGGATAGCATCCGCATCCATCGCAATGGCTCGGGCCTGCGCCCGGTCGATGTCACGACGGATCCGTTTCCTGGTTTCCCGACGGACCTGCAGGCGCAGTTCATGGCGCTGATGACCAGGGCGGAGGGGACGTCGCGCATCCGCGAGACGATCTTCGAGAACCGCTTCATGCACGTGCAGGAGTTGGCGCGGCTCGGCGCGCAGATCCGGCTCGACGGCGACGCGGCAATTGTCGAGGGGGTCGAGAAGCTGAAAGGCGCGCCCGTGATGGCGACCGACCTTCGGGCCTCGGTTTCCCTGGTGATCGCCGGCCTCGTGGCCGAAGGCGAGACCGAGATCCACCGCGTCTACCATCTCGACCGCGGCTTCGAGGCGCTCGAGGCGAAACTCAGGCGCTGTGGCGCGCAGATCGAGCGCATCAGCGGCTGACGGGAGCGGCAGGCTAGGGGAGGTCGTCGAGACCTCCCCAGCAGATGTCAGGCCGCCTCTTTCATCGGCTCGGGCTCCGCTTCGCCTTCGCCCTCGGCGCGGTCCATCGCCCGCATGTAGACGTCGAGGAGCGTCTCGTGCTCGTCCCGCTCTTCCTTGTCCTGCTTGCGGATCTTGATGATCTCCTTGAGGATCTTGACGTCGAAGCCCTCGCCCTTGGCCTCCAGGAAGACCTCCTTCTTCTGCTCGTTAAGCTCCGCGATCTCGATCTCCAACTGCTCGACGCGCTCAACGAAGGAGCGCACCCGGCTCCCCGCAATCCCGATCTCGTCCGCCATGCTTGCCGTCTCCTGAATGGGATCGGCAAAGTCGTGCGATCCTCGTTTCAGCTTCGTTAAGGCCCGGCCGATGACCGTGCGACCGCTCGTCCTGTTTCCCGATCCGCGCCTGCGCATGCCGGCGGAGCCCATCACGGATTTCGGTGCCGATCTCGCGACACTGGCGGAGGACATCGCCGATACGCTCAGCGCCGTCTCCGCCATCGGGCTGACCGCCCCTCATCTCGGGACCGCGCGGCGTGTCGTGCTCGTGCGTCTCGAACCTGGGGCCGAGACGCGGATCTACGTGAACCCGAGCGTGATCTCGGCCTCCGCCGAGACGGCGGCGCATGAGGAGGGCAGCGTCAGCATGCCGGGCGTGCGGGATTCGATTGCCCGGCCGGCGAGGGTCCGGATCGCCTTTCGGACACTGACGGGGGATGCCGTCAAGGAGGAGTGGGCCGGCTTCCCGGCTGCCGTCCTGCAGCACGAGATCGACCAGCTGGATGGCATCTTCTGGATCGACCGCCTGTCCCGGCTGAAGCGCGACCGGCTGGTGAGACGCTATGGCAAGCTCGCCCGCTCCTGACCCTTGCGGCCAAGCTTACGGGCCGGATCATCTTTGCTACCGTTGCCCGAGCGCCCGTCTGTCGATCCGTGACCTGCATCACGGAGGCGGACCGCGCGAGACGGTAGTCGGTCCGGGGAAGGAGTGCCAGGGCTGACCTTGCGCGCCACGCAGCCCTGAGGGCGCCGCTTCGGTACGGCGGAAACCGTGTCCGCTTGCAGGCGTTCAGCTACCCTGGATCCAGGGATTCGCGCGGGACCGCGCGCGGGCGCTTTTCGACACGAGAGATCGAGTTCCTTGACGGGTGTCATTTTTAGAGACCAGCTTCGTGACCTCGCCCGTGTCCGGCCCGCGGATAGCCCGAATGCCGGGACGGTAACGGGCGACCGCGGGCAACTCCCCTGGGTTCAGGTCGCGCCAGGTGCCCCCTATTTCGTCACCGAGGATGGCGCGCCGTGGACGCCCATCGGGCAGAACGACGCGATCAGCTGGGTCGAGTTCGAGGGCTTGTTCAGGCGTCGCGACCTTGCCGCCGTCGAGCGGCACCTTCGCTGGCTCAAGGAGCACGGCGTCACGTGCCTCCGCCTGATGCTGGAATACGCGCAGGTGAAACACCGCTATCTCGAGCGGCCGGCGGGGCGGTTCGTGCCCGCGATGGTGACCCTGTGGGACGACCTGTTCGCGATCTGCGAGCGCGTCGGGATGCGCATCCTGCTGACGCCCTACGACACGTTCTGGATGTGGCTGCGCTGGGACTGGCACCCGTACAACGTCCGGAACGGCGGCCCCCTGAAGCACCCTTCCGAGATCCTCCTGTGCGGCCGCACCCGCGAGGCCATCAAGGCGCGTCTCACCTTCGCGGTCGAGCGCTGGGGCGGGAGCGGGGTGCTGTATGCGTGGGATCTGTGGAACGAGATCCACCCTGCGCAGGCGATGGGGTCGGCCGATTGCTTCGGCGAGTTCATCCACGACCTGAGCGAGCACGTCCGGACGCTGGAGCGCCGGCTGTACGGGCGCAGCCATCCCCAGACCGTGTCGCTCTTCGGGCCGGAGCTCTGGTGGCAGCCCGACCTGCCCCTGCGGGAGCCGATCTTCCGGCATCCCGATCTCGATTTCGCTACCATCCACCTCTACCGCGAGGGGACGATCGACCATCCCAAGAACACGGTCGATCCGGCGATCAGCACCGGCGAAATCGTCCGCGAGGCGCTGGCCGAGATCCGCGACACGCGTCCGTTCCTCGACACCGAGCACGGCCCGATCCACACCTTCAAGGATAAGCGCCGGACGCTGCCCGCCGACTTCGACGACGAGTACTTCCGCCACATGCAATGGGCGCATCTCGCATCCGGCGGGGCAGGGGGCGGGATGCGCTGGCCGAACCGCACGCCGCATACTTTGACATCGGGCATGCGCGAGGCACAGCGCGCCCTGGCGGCCTTCATGCCGCTGGTCGACTGGCCGAGCTTCCGCCGCCGTAACATCAACGATGAGTTGAAGGCGCTCACCTCCAGTGTCGCGATGTTCGGCTGTTCGGACGGGGAGCAGGCCGTGCTCTGGCTTCTCCGTCGCGACATCGTCGCGAAAAACGGCATGCTCGATGCCGCCGCCCGCCCGATTGCCACGACGCTCCGCGTGCCGGGAATGAAAGCCGGCCCCTATCGGATCACGAGTTTCGACACGCAGAAGGGCGAGGTGATCTCGACCTTCGAAGGCAAGGGCGGATCTGCTCTCATCTTCGAAACCGCGCCCTTTGCGGCGGACCTCGCTATGGCAATCCGCCCTGTCTGAAACTGTCCGTTCCGGTACGGCAACTCGGGCCGTCATGGCCGAATTTTTCCGTCGAAGCTCGGACATGACGAGATCGGCGCCATGGCGGCCAGGTGGTTCGACGAGGGTGACGGGCACTTGATCGCTTTTGCGGAAGCGTCGCCCGACGAGCATCGGCCGGGCGAACTGGAGCGCTATCGGGCCTGGATCGCCGCGAAGCTGTTCCAGGGCCTCGCGATCCTGGTTCTCCTGATCGTCGCGGTAGCTCTGTTCAATTCCTGGTAGCGGAGGCGCAAATGGTGACGGGGTCAGAGGTCAGCTACCGGCGCAGCCTGACGCGGGCAGGCTTCGTGCTTGGCTTCGCGTTCGGTGGTTTCTTTGACGGCATCCTGCTTCATCAGGTGCTGCAATGGCACCATCTCCTGAGCCTGGTTGACGCAGAAGCGGTTCGCGACATCCGCGTCCAAATCCTCGCCGACGGCCTCTTTCATGTCTTGATGTACGCCATCGCGGCAGCCGGGTTGTGTCTGCTGTGGCGCGGTCGGCGCGGATTCGAAAACCCCGGCCTCGACATGAGGGTGCTTGCCGCAACGGTCCTTGGTTTCAGCGCGTGGCAATTCGTCGACGTCGTTCTTTTCCATTGGATCCTGCATATCCACCGAATCCGCGTCGGCGTGCCGAACCCGCTGCTCTATGACATCGGCTGGCTCGTTGTTTTCGGGCTACCCAGCCTTGCGCTTGGGCTATGGCTCGCTCGCCGCTCAGGAGGGGGCTCGGGCGGCGGATCAGGTTCGTTCCGGCGAAGTCCTGCCGTCGCGGTGGTCCTCGCCTGCTTCATCGCGCTCGCCGGTACAGTGTCCGCGCTCCCGCCGCCTGGCGTCCCGACCGCGATGGTTCTCTTCCGCCCAGGAATAGGCTCGGCTGGCGCGCTCGCGGCCATCGCCGCGATAGATGGCCGCGTTCTCTGGAGTGACGCGTCCGGCGAGCTATTGGCGGTCGATCTCGGGCCAGGCGCCAACGCCTGGAACCTGTATCGCCACGGTGCTCTCCTTGTG
>CAXUKK010000028.1:11113-13750 GCA_964251455.1 uncultured Enterovirga sp. | reverse complement strand
GGCGCGAAGCTGCGCCGCCTCGCTCGCGAGGCTCGTCACGACAATCCCTGGGTGAATGGCGCCATGGCCGCCCCACCGACGATCACGACAGGCGCCGCTCCGACCCTGACGGCAGGCGCCGGCTCGGCGGTCGACTACCGGTTCACCGCCGCGAACGGGGCGGCGCTTCGGACGTTTGGCGGCGTCAGAACACCCTATTTCACGTCGTACGTGCAGTTCCCGGTCGCGACGATGTCGGCGACGCTTTCAGGGGGGAACATCGGCGGCCAAGGGCGGCCAGGCAATCAGAACGGCGTGTCGTTCCAGATGGAGTTCATGGCCGATGCCGCGACGGTTTCGGTCGCGCTGCTGAACAGCCCGACCCCTTTCCGCTTCCTCGTGCAAGGGCCGGAAACGGGCGGCCGTCTCCAGTATGTCGGGATGGCCGGAACCGTCGTGAATGTCGGCGGCGGGACCGGGTTTGCCAATCTGGCCTTCGGGACGCGTGCGCTGCGCCGCTACGTGGTGGAGGGCGAGCAAGCGCAGGGTTTTCAAGGCGTCACGGTCGCCGCAACGGAGGTCGTCTACGCGCCGGAAGGCTCCGATCTCCTGCGCGGCTTCTGTCTCGGCGACAGCTTCGCCGAAGGCGCCGGAGCCAGTCGCGTCAACGACAACGTCGCGAACGTCATGATGTCGGCCCTGGGCCTGCGCGACCGCCGCTGTTCGGGCCTGGGTGGCACGGGCTGGAAAGCAAACATCGCCGGGACGCGCTACACGATCGGCGAGCGGATCGCGGTGGATCTGCTGCCTCAGGCTCCAGACGTGGCCTTCATCGCGGCCGGGATCAACGATGCCGGGCAGTCCGCTGGCGCTGTTGCGACGGAGGTCACGACCCGGCTGCGCGAGCTTCGCGCTGCGCTGCCCCCCGTACCCGTCTTCGTATTTGGGCCGTGGCCCGGCCGGAATGCGCAGAACGCGACGACCCTCGCCATGGAGAGCGCCATTGCGGACGGCGTGTCGGCCGCAGGCGATCCGCTCGCGATCTTCATCCCGGTGTTGACCGATCCGTCCGGCCCTCCGGTGAGCGGCACGGGCAAGACGGATGCCCCGACCGGGACCGGCAACGCGGACCTCTACGTCGGTCCCGACGGAACGCACCCGCCGAGCGCCGGACACCTCTATCTCGGCCTCCGCGCCGCCGACGCGGTCATGAGCCGGCTCCACCTCGTGCCCTGACGGAAGTGGCGTCCCGGCAACCCTCGCGAGGGATCAACCAGCGCGCGCCGCCGAGTTAACGTCCTGCTAACCAACAGGCGGCCATTCCCGGCCTGGGCACGAACTCGTGCCTCCCGTCAGTGATGCGGCGGACCGCCCCGCCCGGCCGAAAGGCCGGGCGGGGTTTTTCGTCGTGTGTTGTCGATCGGAGTAGCGCCGCATCTTCCTCGGAGAGGCGCGCTGCGCCTGCTCACTGCATCATCGTGCCGTCGCGGTTCGTGAGGGCCGCCTGCAGCGCCTCCTCGGCAGCGTCCTTGATCTCTTCGAGCATCCCGAGCGGAACCGGGATGTCGATCCGCTGCCCCTCCATCGTCTCGAATTGCAGCACGGCCAAGGTCTCGCCGATCGCGATGGCGGCGAGGTCTGTGCAGAGCGGCAACTGAAACGGCCCGTCCCCCGGAAGAGCGATCTCGATTGGCTCCGTGGTCAGGGGCCCGTCGTCCCGGTCGTCGTCGTCGGCCATCGTGTCACCCAAGCTGAACACCATCATTGCAACCCGCACGCCGTGATCGCAACGGGGCGGGCTGACGGCCTTTCGAGCGCGTGCGACACTGGCGCATGCGTTCGCTCCTACCGCGCCTCGGCTTTGCGTTCGGCGCGCTTCTCGCGCCTGGAGGCGGACCGGCCGGCGCCGCGGAGCCGCTCACGATCGTGGCGCTCGGCACGAGCTTAACCGAGGGGAGTGACTGGCCTCAACGCCTGGGGGCAAGACTGTCCGCATGCTGGGACCGGCCTGTCCGCGTCGAGGGCGTCGCCGGCAGCGGCATGACCTCGACTTGGGGATTGCAGCAGGTCGAGCGCGTCGCCTCCTTCCATCCCGACGTCGTGCTCGTCGAGTTCGCGATGAACGACGCCAACTGGCGCCGGTTTGTGAGTCGGGAGAGGAGCCGGGCCAACGTCGTGGCCATCGGACGCGGGATCCGGGATCGCGTCCCGCGTGCCAGGCTCTTCCTGATGACGACCAATGTCGTCCACGGACTGCGCGGGATGATGCGGCCGAATGTCGGTGCCTATTACGAGCTTTACCGGGCGGTCGCGGCCTCCGAAGGTTTTGGCCTCATCGACCTTGCCCCGATATGGGGCGCTCTGCCGCGCCAGGCGCTGCGGCGCGCCGTGCCGGATGGCGTGCATCCGACGCCGGATGCATTCGAGCGGATCGCGCTCCCGGCTGTCGCCGCAGCCGTGAGCGGCGGAGCGTGCCAGTAGTCCCTTAGCCCAGCATTCGGGCGAGCAGGCCGAGGCCGAACCACAGCAGGAACACGATCCAGACGGGGGTGAGCGCCACTCCGACGAAGATCAGACAGACCCCGGCGGCCTTCCTCCCCCGCGCACCGATCCCCGCGAGGTCCCAGCCGCCCTCGGATCGGAACACGGGGGATATGG
>CAXUKK010000028.1:0-11103 GCA_964251455.1 uncultured Enterovirga sp. | reverse complement strand
CCCCGACGCTGCTGGCGGCGAAATCGATCAGCTGCGACGTCCGACCGGGGACCCAGATCTGTCCGATCTCCAGGACACCCGCCAGAGCAGCGAGGCCGATGCCGACCCAGCGGTGATGTCTGCGGGAAGTGGCGAGCGCCGCGACGAAACCCGCTCCCGCATATGCCAGCAGATGCTCGAATGGACCCGGTGCGCCGGTGCGCCCGATGCTGCCGCGAGGTGACCAGGAGAGGACGACGATGACGACGATGCAGATGCAAGCCACAAGCGCGAGCCCCCTGCGCAGCCATGGCCTCGCCGCGACCGGAGCTCGGGGAGCGGGGGATTCCGGGTTGGTTTCGGCGCTCACGGTGGCCGTGCCGCCGGTATGGCGATCGGGACCGTACATCGGTTCAGGTCCCGATTTCGGACGTGTGAAACCGTTCTGTTTCGATCTCGGTCACTTCGCCCCTCGCGCGAACGCCTATTCGGCTGAGGGCAGAAGCATCGCAGGTCCCGAGCCAGCGCAGCAGCGCCTGGGAGTTGACCTCGCCCGGCGAGCGGCTAAGCCACCTCCAAACGCGAGTCGAGCGAGAGGAAGATCGTCCATGGCAAAGGCCTTCGCATCGACCTCGGACCTTTCGGAGAAGAAGGTCACCTTCGCCGAGATCGGCCGCGACCTCTTCGCCTTCACGGCGGAAGGCGACCCGAACTCGGGGGTGATCGTCGGGGATGACGGTTGCATCGTGTTCGACGCGCAGGCCACACCCGCGATGGCCAGTAGCGTGATCGAGCGCGTGAAGACCGTGACCGACAAGCCGATCCGCTACGTCGTGCTCTCGCATTACCATGCGGTGCGGGTTCTGGGCGCTTCCGCCTACGGTGCGCAGGGGGTGGTCGCTTCGGCGGAAACTTATCGGCTCATCGCCGAGCGCGGCCAGCAGGATTGGGACTCGGAATACGGCCGCTTCCCGCGCCTGTTCCGGGACGCGGAGAGCATCCCGGGCCTGACCTGGCCGAATCTCAGCTTCTCGGGCGGTATGACGATCCATCTCGGCAAGCGCGAGGTGAGGCTGATGCAACTCGGCGCCGGCCACACGTCGGGCGATATCGTGGCCTGGGTGCCGGACGCGGGCGTCATGTTCACCGGCGACCTCGTGGAGTATCGCTCAGCCTGCTATTGCGGCGACGCGAAGCTGAGGCAATGGCCGCGCACGCTGGACGCCATCCGGGATTTCGGCCCGACCGCGATCGTGCCGGGGCGGGGCGACGCGCTTCTCGGGACCCGCACGGTCGGAGAGGCGATCGCGCTCACGCGCGATTTCGTGACGACACTCTACGGCGTCGCCGAGATGTCGGTCGCGCGCGGGCGCAGCCTCAAGGAGACCTTTGCGGCGGCGCGGGACGTGATGGACCCCAAGTTCTCGTCCTATGCGATCTACGAGCATTGCCAGCCCTTCAACGTGGCGCGGGCGTATGACGAGGCATCCGGCATCGACGACCCGGTGATCTGGACGGCCGAGCGCGACCGGGATGTCTGGGCCGCGATGACGGCCTAGCCGTCTCCAGGCTGTCGCGCGCTCGCCCGCGCGAGGCGGATAGCCTCGATCACGCCATCCGGGTCGCGGACCTGGTTTGCCAGGATGAGGACCAGGCGCGCGTTCATGGCCGCGCTCTCGTCGTCGCTGAGCCCTTCGTGGCCCCGGACCAGGGCTTCGTAGACGTCGTCACCCCGGCCTGCGAAGCCGTCCGTGAGATCGAGCGCCGTCATCAGGCTGCATCCCGAAGCGAGGGGGCATCTCCGCCAGCCCGGGCGAGGGCCGTCCGGATCTCATCCGCATCGAAGCGCCGGAACCGGGCCGCGACATGCTGATCCGGCCGGACCAGGTAGGTCGTTCCGGGTTCGGCCGCATAGCGGGCCTTCGCGAGGCCGTCCCGGTCGACGAGCACGCTGACGCCCGCCGCTGCCATCGGCCGATCGGCGACCGCGACGATGCGGGTCTCGGACCCAAACCGCGGCAGGGCCCGGAGTGGTGCTTCCCGATCCACGAAGCAGAGCAGCGTGAATTCGCCCCCGAGATGGTTCAGCAGCCATGACGGATCACCCCCCGCGCTGACGACCGGCGCGTCGGGGCACGCCATGCCGGGGCCCGGCCCCTCCCAGCCCGCGGTTTCGACGGTCTGCAGGCTGAGCCCCGCCAGGCTGCAGGGTCGCGACAGCCGCCCGGCATTCACCATCGTCCTGGCGAAGGGCGCATGCGGGGCGAGGTCCAGAACCGCATCCCGGAACAGCCGGTCGACCGCCGTCTTCGGGCTCATGAAGCTCGTGGTGCGGGCAGAATGGAGGATGTTCTCGTCCGCCCCGTGCCCACGCTCCTCCCCATAGGTTGCGATCAGGCTTTCAGGGGCGCGGCCCTGTACGACTCGGGCGAGCTTCCAGCACAGATTGTCCACGTCCTGGATGCCGCCGTTCCCGCCACGCGCGCCGAACGGGCTGACCACGTGCGCGCTATCGCCCAGGAAGACGATGCGTCCGTGGACGAAGCGCTCAAGCCGGGCGCAGCGAAACGCGTAGACCGAGCACCACTCGAGCTCGAACGGCGTACGATCGCCAACGACGGCCTTTACGCGCGGGATAACTCGCTGCGGCTGCCGCTCGGCGACCGGATCTGCTTCCGGCCCAAGCTGGAAGTCGAGCCGGAAGACGTTGTCCGGCTGCTTGTGAAGGAGCGCGCTCTGGCCGGCATGAAAGGTCGGTGCGAACCAGAACAGCCGCTCGTTCGGGAACGGCGCTTCCATCCGGACATCCGCGATGAGAAAGCGCTCCTCGAAACTTTGCCCTTCGAACGGGAGCCCGAGCATGCCACGCACCGGGCTGTTGGCGCCGTCCGCCGCTAAGACCCACTGCGCCTGGACTTCGTAGGTCCCGTCCGGGGTCTCGACGTCAAGTTGCACGCCATCCCCTGATCGCCGGGTGGCGACGACCTTGTTCTTCCAGCGCAACTCGACAAGGTCGGGGAACTCGGCCGCGCGCTCGACCAGGTATTCCTCGACGTAGTATTGCTGCAGGTTGATGAAGGCCGGCATCTTGTGCCCGCCCTCCGGCAAGAGGTCGAAGGCGTAGATCTCCTCGGCGCCGCGGTGGACCCGGCCGCGCTGCCACGTCACGCCCTTGGTGAGCATGCGGTCTCCGATCCCGAGCCGATCGAAGATTTCCAGCGTTCGTTTCGCCCAGCAGATAGCGCGGCTCCCGGTCGACACGACGTCGTTGTCGTCCAGAACGAGGGTCGGTACGCCGTGCGTGGCGAGATCGATCGCGGCTGCAAGGCCGACCGGGCCTGCGCCGACGATGATGACGGGGCGCGTGGGGCAGCTTACTCCGGTCAGCTCAGGAGGAATTTCATACTGGAAGCGGGGAGAGGCGTAGGATTCCATGGCGGCCCGATCATGGCTCGTTCGGCGCGGGCCATGCTACACGAGTTCCGTCCGGGTGCGCTCCTCAGACGCTGGTGTGCGCCGGCGCACTTACAGCCCCTGAATGGCCGCGCTGACTTTGCTTTCGGCTGGGAAAAGCAACGGTAGCTCGGCGTGGGCAGCGGAGTGACGGGTAGCGGGAATGAGTGGGCAGGTCAGCGAATTGACAGGGATCTGGACCTTGGCCCTCCTCGCGGCGGTCTTCAGCTTGAAGCATTTCTTCGCTGATTTCGTCCTTCAGACGCGCTGGATTGCGCTTGGCAAGGATCGCTGTGTCGATTGGCTGGCGCCGCTGGCTGCGCATGTCGCGATCCATGCCGGGCTGACGCTCGTCATCGCCCTCATCGTGGCGCCGCGCCTATGGTGGCTGGCCCTGATCGACCTGACCGTTCATTTCGCGATCGATCGGGGCAAGAGCGTCGCGGGACGCCTCGGCGGCTGCAGCCCCGAGGAGGCGCGCTACTGGTGGCTGTTCGGCTTCGACCAGCTTCTCCACCAGTTCACGAATATCGGGCTCGCCCTCGCCCTGATGGTGCTCTGACCGCTCAGGCGCCGAGGCGCTCGCGCACGAAATCCTTCAGGTAGTCGAGATCCGCCTCGGCGTTCTCCGCGCGCGACTCGGCGGCGGAAAGGCGTTCGCCCGCCTCGCTCAGCATGCCCTGCGTCTTCTCGAGGAGCTCGGTCGAGCGCCGCTGCAACTCGTCGGCACGGGCGCGCTCGCGGCGGGCCTCGTCCTGGGAGGCGCGCAGCTTGCCTTCGGCATCCGACATACGAGCCGCCTGCGCCGACAGCAGGGCCTCTGCCTCGCGCAGCCGCCCTTCCATGAGGGCGATCGCCTCCTCGCGGGCATTGCTGCGCTCGGCCGCCTTTGCGATCGCGTCGAGCGTGCTCCGCAGGGCGGGGCGGGACGCCGCCTCGCGCTCGGGGAACGACCTCGCGACCGCCGTGCTGGAGCGGGTGGCGCGAAGCTGGGATGCGAGTTGGCGCACGAGCGGCGTGAGGGTCTCGCTCGCGTTTGTGCTTCCGTCAGGCGCGGCCATTCGGGTTCTCCTTTTCCGAAGGGCTCGCCCAATCATGGTTAATTCCAGGTTAAGCCCGGGAGCCCACGGCGATGATGTCTACTGAATGAGGCTGACACTTCGCTGCGTCGTGGGCCCGACGCCGCTCGGGACGGGGATGTCGCTCGCCGAGTAGTCGGTGTTGAGGTACAGATTCGGACCGTCGAACAGTTCGACCTGCTTGGCCACGATGATCGTGTAGGCGGACCGGTCCGCTACCGGGTTCTTCGCGTCCACTACCAGGCGTCCGGCCGGCAGATAGATCGTCCCGAGAAGGTTGCGGGCATTGTCGCTGATGATCCGGTACGTCCGCATCGGCGCCGACAGCAGGGGCGGCAGAGGTGCCGGTATGAGGCTGTCCGGGAGGATTTCGATCGGCGAGTTCACACTTCTGTTCTCGAAGAACAGCAATCCGGCGAGCGGGCCGTCTTTCGGGGCCGTGAGGTCGACCGTGCTCCTCGAATCGAAAAGCAGGCCGCCCTTGTCGCCGGTGAAGTAGAAGCCGACATTCGTTCCCTTGAGGGACCCGTTCTTATCGACCTTCAGTGGGCCGTTATCGATGACGTAGACGCCGGATGCGAGCGTGACCTGCGCATAGTTTGTGATGGTCAGGCCGTCGCAGTAGCGGCCCGGGGTCAAGGTCGTCGACGGTGTATTCCTGCCGTCAACAACCAGCTTCGTGTGTAGGCAACTGCCGACGCTCGGCGGCTCGCGGGAGGCGAGGGGGTCCGGCTTCTGCGGACAATCCGTTACCTCCTCGCCGTTCACGATGGCCGTGCCGCGCTTGATGCCGCCGGACGAGCACAGCACGGCGGCCGTCACCTTCGCGCCATCCTCCAGCTTCATGCCATCCCTGTGCAGGGAATTGGAATAGACAGCGCAGGCGCCCGCGGTCAGCGAAGCGTCTTTGTGGATGTTCACCGTGCCGCCGGCCTTCTCGTCGAGACCCAAAAGGCAAAGGCGGGTCATTCCGACGATCTGTCCGGTGGCCGAAACTCTGACCTCGGATGAAGGCAGCGTCAGCACCCTCCCGACGACGCTGTACACCGTTTCCGCGATATCCACCTTCACCCAGGATCGCTTGTTCTGGATCTCCGCGGTGACGCGCGTGATCTCCCGGCTCGTTGCTCTGGCACCGGTGAACGCGGCCTGCTCGGCGAGGCTCTTCACGTAGGTGTCGGAATTGGCGAGCGTCAGCTCGCGTGCGGCTGCCAGTGCAGCGGTGTCAGCCGCCTTCTGGAGTTGTGTCCTGCGCAGCGCAAGATTCCCGTACTCCACCGACGCGGCCACGCCCAATACCACGACAGGCGCGGACAGGCCCATGATGAGCGCTACGCCGCCGCGCGCGTTCCGAACAAATCGAGAGAGGAGGCGCATTTTTGCCCGGATCATTGCTCCGGACAGAGAGCACTGCAGGTGGTTACGGCTTCCTTGAGCGGGGAACCCAGTTCTCTCCAAGTGCCAACAAGCTCAACGGAGGGTTGAGCGGGTGTCCAGATTAGAGCCTGCGATCCCGAATGTCGGCCCGGCCTCTACGAAGCCCGAGCAGCAATGCTGATAGAGAAAACCCCGGGCAGCAGAGCCGACCGGGTCAGTTTGGGAGGAATGTCCGATGAGACTGGTGCACAACGTGCCACCTTTCGGGACGCTCCCGTGCGAAACGGAACGGAGACTTGGATCGATTGTTACGGGCAGAGCCAGCGGGGCGAAAGAGGAAGAGGCGGCGGGAGATCGCTCAGCCCAGGAGAAACAGGTTCGCTGCGAACGCGAATGCGCACAGAACAGTCTCAGCGACAACGATCCGAAGCATGCACGCCTCCTGGCTCCCGCAGCACAGGTAGCGCCACCGATGCCGAGTCTGTGTCCGACACAACACACGGCGAGTCTTAAGGCCACCTCTCCAAGTTGAGGGATCGTACCGGCGCCACGTGAGCGGGTTCGATCACGGCCAGGTCTGCAAGGCACGTTCGGGGACCTGGATGAGGAAAGCCCGCCGGCTCGGAGCCGACGGGCTGTCTTCAGGCGGCATTCCAGTCCGGCAAGGCCCAGGGCGAATGGCGCTAGACCTGCTTGGACGCGTTCGATGCGCCTCTGCCCGGGTAAGACCTTAGCGGGTCGCCGGCGCCAGATTGGTCCCGATGTTCGTGAAAGCCGTGTTCAGGTTGGTACCAATGGCGCTGAGCGCACCGATGATCACAACCGAGATCAGCGCCGCAATAAGGCCGTACTCGATCGCTGTTGCGCCGCTTTCGTCCCGAACGAACTTACGAGCTGCCGTCCTAAGCTTCACCATTTCACTCTCCTGTGTTGATGACCGGCATCCTGGCGCGAAAATCTGGCCAGACCCTTAATCGGCACGGTTAAAGGACGTAAAAGGCGGTGGAATTCGGCTCAGCGGGGTCGTATTAGTGCGGAGGGTAGCTCGGGCTTGGGATGAGATCCCGCTCTTGGCAGCGACGCTGCGGCCTCGACGATCAACCCCCCGTTAATGACGAAGCGATCCGCCTCTCCAGCGCGGGCTAGCGATCACGATCGACTTCCCCAGCCAGTCACCACAGAACTCAGTTCTGGGCGCGGTTCCCCTCGTGGGTAGCCCTCCTCATGGATCGATGTGCCATGCAGCTACGGGGCCGGACGAGCGCTTGCCGATGTATTTCTTCGTAGGGAACAAGCTTCGCCCGGCAGCATGCCGTCCCAAGGGAAGCATCGTTTGCCCGCAGCCTAGCCGGCTTGGAGGGCAACGCTGGCAGGAAATCCGGGGATGGTGGAGCCAAGCGGGATCGAACCGCTGACCTCGTGAATGCCATTCACGCGCTCTCCCAACTGAGCTATGGCCCCAAAACCCGTCCGCAGCCTTGGGAAGCCGCGTTTCGCCGCCGCCGAAGCAGCCGCGCCTCTATATGGGCCACCGCCGGTCTGTACAAGGCCGGTGGTAGCTGGGAAGAGCGTTAGCTCTCCTCCTCGTCCTCAATATCGCCGTCGATCAGGTCCGCGACATCGTCGCCGCCCTCTTCCTCTTCCTCCAGGAAGGTGTCCTCCGTCGCGCCGTCCTCCTCGAGCGTGGAGTCGTCCTCGACCGCCGCGGCCGCATCTTCGCCCTCGGCGACTTCCTCGAGAGAAACGATCTCGGGACCGCCGGCGGGAACCTCCGCCTCTTCCTCATCCTCTTCCGGCCGAGCGCGCGGCACGGGTGCCGGCCGCATGGCCGTCTCGAACGCCGTCCGCGGAACAACGTCGCCCGTGTAGGGGGACACGATCGGATCCCGGTTCAGATCGTAGAATTTTCGGCCGGTCGTCGGACAGACGCGCTTCGTGCCGAGCTCTGGTCTAGCCACGTGCAAGATTTCCGCTGGAGGGGAGGGGCCCCGTTAGTCGCGGAGCCGAACTGTGTCAATTCGTTGCTGGCATGCTGTTTTTCAAGCGCGGATGACGCGCCCCGGTGCCCATGCTAACCGGGCGGCGATCCTCATCCGACATCGCAGATCATCGTGTCACGGTCCCACACCGCCGCCTTGCCCATCGGGTCCCGGCCCGGCTCGCCTCTGCGCGGGCGCGTGCGCGTTCCCGGCGACAAGTCCATTTCGCACCGGGCGCTTATTTTCGGCCTTCTGTCGCGTGGCGAGACCCGGGTGGAAAATCTCCTCGAAGCCGAGGACGTCGTGAACACGGCCGGAGCGGCGAGAGCACTCGGCGCCACGGTGACCCGGGAGGCCGAGGGGCGTTGGCGCGTGATCGGCGCCGGGATCGGCGGCCTTGCAGAGCCGGCCTCGCTGCTCGATTTCGGCAATGCCGGGACGGGTTCGCGCCTGATGATGGGCGTCGCCGGATCGCACCCGATCACGACGACCTTCGACGGCGATGAGTCGCTCCGGTCGCGCCCGATGCGCCGCATCCTGGACCCGCTCGTCCAGATGGGGACCGTCGTTGTCTCCGAAGCGGAAGGCGGGCGCGTGCCCCTGACCCTGAGAGGCCCGCGCGAGACCATCCCCATCACGTACGAAACGCCGGCGCCCTCGGCGCAGATCAAGTCCGCCGTGCTCCTCGCCGGGCTCAATTCGCCAGGCGTCACGACGGTGATCGAGCGGCAGCCGACACGGGACCACACCGAGCGGATGCTTCGGCATTTCGGCGCGACCGTCACAGTGGAGGAGAGCGGAGTGGGGCGCCGGATCGCCCTTCAGGGGCAGCCGGACCTCAGAGGTGCGGACGTCGTCGTCCCGGCCGACCCGTCCTCGGCCGCTTTCCCGCTCGTCGCAGCGCTTGTGGTGCCCGGCTCCGAGATCGTCATCGAGAACGTCATGATGAACCCGCTGCGGACCGGGCTCATCACCACGCTCATCGAAATGGGTGCCGCGATCGAGTTCCTGGACAGGCGCGACATCGGCGGCGAGATGGTCGCGGATATCCGCGCCTCCTACGGGCCGCTCACCGGCGTCGAGGTCCCGCCGGAGCGGGCGCCCTCCATGATCGACGAATATCCCGTCCTGGCGGTGGCGGCTGCCTTCGCGTCCGGCACCACGATCATGCGCGGGCTCGAGGAACTGCGCGTGAAGGAATCGGATCGTCTGGCCGCGGTCGCCACGGGGCTCGAGGCTAACGGGGTCCGGATCGAGGTCTCGGGGGACGATCTCACGGTGAACGGGACCGGCGGAGACGTGCCCGGCGGCGGGCTTGTGGCGACCCATCTCGACCACCGTATCGCGATGGCATTCCTCGTCATGGGGCTCGCTTCGCGCGAAGGCGTAAGGGTCGACGATTCCAGCATGATCGCCACGAGCTTCCCGAGTTTCGCGCCCATGATGCGCAAGCTCGGGGCCGAGCTGTCCTGATGGTCATCGCGATCGACGGCCCGGCCGCCTCGGGAAAGGGCACGCTCGCACGACGGCTCGCGCGCCATCTCGGCCGGCCGCATCTCGACACGGGCTTGCTGTACCGCGCGGTGGCTCTCGATCTCCTGGATCGACGCGAGGCGCTGTCGGATCGGGACGCCGCCTCGCGTGCCGCCTCCGCCCTGGATACCTGCCGGCTCGACGACCCGCGGCTCCGCAGCCGCGAGATCGGCGAGGCAGCCTCGATTGTCTCCGCCTTCGTCCCGGTGCGCGAGACGCTGCTCGCGTTCCAGCGCCGCTTTGCCGGCCAGGAGGGTGGGGCCGTGCTCGACGGGCGCGACATCGGCACGGTCGTGTGCACGGAGGCGGAGATCAAGCTCTACGTGACGGCCTCCCTCGAGGAGCGGGCCAGGCGCCGCCAACGGGAACTCGCGGTGGCGGGCGAGCCGGCCGACTTCGATGCGGTTCTGGCTGACATCCAGCGGCGCGACGCCCGCGATCAGGACCGTCCGAACGCGCCGCTCCGGATGGCGGACGATGCAGTTCTGCTCGATACGACCGAACTGGACGCCAATGCGGCCTTCGCGCGTGCGCTGACGATCGTCGAATCACGTTCCCGTGCGTGAGGGGGGTCCGGGTCTGGACCGCCGCTTGCATCCTGCCGGGCGGGTGCCACACTGGCGCCTTCTGGTCGGGAGTGCGCGATGCCGCGTCGTTTCTTCCGCTTCGCCTCCCTGCTGCTTGCCTGGGCGGTTCTGACGCCCGCGCCCGCTCGCGCCGAGATCGAGGTCGATCTCGCGCTCGTCATCGCTGTCGACGTGTCATTCTCGATGGATCCCGACGAGCAAACGCTGCAGCGCGAGGGGTTCATCGAGGCGTTCCGGTCGCCGATCGTCCATGATGCGATCCGGCGCGGCGCGGTCGGGCGCATCGCGGTGTCCTACATGGAATGGGCGGGTGCGGGCGACCAGCGCCTCCTGCTGCCGTGGACGGTCATCGAAGGCCGGGAGGGAGCGAACGACTTTGCGGCCCAGCTTTCGCAGAAGCCGACCCGACGTGCCTCGCGCACCTCCATTTCGGGCGCAATCGATTTCGCAGTGAAGATGCAGGAGGAGAGCGGGATGTCCGCCATTCGTCGGGTCATCGACCTGTCCGGCGACGGGCCGAACAACCAGGGCCGCTCCGTCCTCGCCGCGCGGGCAGACGCTATTGCTCGCAACATGACGATCAACGGCCTGCCCATCATGCTGAAGGATGCCGGCTATTTCGACATCCAGGATCTCGACATCTACTATCGCGACTGCGTGATCGGCGGGCAGGGCGCCTTCATGGTGCCGGCCAAGGACAAGGCCCAGTTCCGGGATGCCGTGAAGACGAAGATCATCATGGAGATCGCGTCCGCGCCGGTCGCGGGCCGAGCGGCCGCGCTGGACGGCGGCTCGCTCGTGATCCTTGCCCAGGAAACCCGCCGCACCAACTGCTTCGCGGGCGAACAGCAATGGCGCGACCGGATGGGGAACTGAGGGCAGTTCCCGGGACGGGCGTCACGCGCCGGGCTTCACCGCATATTGCTCGTCGGTGACCGGCTCCATCCAGGTCACGTGCTTTTCGCCGTCGGTCTCGTGCATGGCGATGTGGACCATGCCGTGCGTGGGCGAGGCGCCGTGCCAGTGTCGCTCGTTCGGCGGGATCCACACAGTGTCGCCGGCCCGGATGATCTGGACGGGCTCGCCCTCCTTCTGGACGTGCCCGATGCCCTGGAC
>CAXUKK010000027.1:0-13796 GCA_964251455.1 uncultured Enterovirga sp. | reverse complement strand
CCGCTGCCGAGCTGGGGCGTGCTCGAAACGGCGCTCGTCCTCTCGCTATTCACGGTCGCCAGCCGATTCCTCACCACGATGCCGCCCCTCTACGCGATGGGGCAGGGGATCCGGGCGAGCTTCCTGCCGGCGCTCAATCTCGCCCAGGTCAGCGAATTCTCGCTCGTCCTCATGCAACTCGGTTTCACGGCCGGTCACGTCACGATCGAGACCAAGAATGCGACGTCCTTCGCCTTCGTCATCCTGGCGGTGCTCTCGACCTTCGCGATCACCAATTCCAACCGGATCTCCAGGCCGACGGTCAGATTTCTCACGCGGCTTGGTCTGCGCGACCTCGACGTCGCGGCTGAAGCCGCGGACGGGCCGCCGCCGCGGATCATGCTGCTCGGCTTCTTCCGCACCGCGAGCTCGCTCATCGCCGAACTCGAGCGTGAGAACGACCGTGACTTGCTGGACGGCCTCAAGGTCGTGGATTTCAACCCGGTCGTGCTCCAGGGCCTGACCGAGCGCGGCATCCGGGTGCAATACGGCGATATCAGCCAGCGCGAAACGCTGGTGCATTCGGAGATCGCGCGGGCGAAGATCCTCGTTTCGACAATCCCCGACTACCTGCTGAAGGGCGTGTCCAACGAGAAGCTCGTGCGCCAGCTCCGGTCCATCAATCCGGAGGCGACGATCATCGCCCATGCGGATGTGCTCGCGGAGGTCGAGCACCTCTATGCAGCCGGCGCGGATCACGTCTTCGTGCCGAGACTGATCGCGGCCGGAGAATTGCGGCGGATACTTCACGCCGCTGAAGACGGTTTTCTCAAGGAGAAGCGAGCTGAGATGCACCAGCTCCTGGGCGAACGGCGCGAGGTGCTCGGCTGATGGCCAGATCGGCGGAGCTGTTAACTTTCACAGGGCAAGCTTAGCTGTTCCGACGGAACTTTTAGAGCGTATTCTGCCTTGGTTCCGCGAAGAGTGCGGGGCCGTGCGCCTCCCACGGAGATGAGGTTCAACCATGCGTCGTACAGCTTTGATAGCCACGTCGTTCCTCGGTCTGACGCTGGCCGGCACCGCCGCGAGCGTGGCCGAGCCGCTCCGCCTGAACGTGCGCCCGCGTAGCTGGCTTGATGCCGGCAACGTCGTCTCGCCGGGCTCGTCGGTCAATCCGGCTAGCGCGCAAGGACAGATGGTGTCGTACTACCTGAGCCCGCCCTGGCAGAACATGCGTGACCGCTTCGGCGAGGGCACGTTGCCCGACGCGTTCGGCGGGCCGTTCGTCGGCGCCCGCAACGAGTTCGGGGCGGTCGATTTCGGCGGCGGCTTCTCGGATTACTGAAGCAGCGGCTTGAGGGCGGCGCAAACGGCGTCGCCCATCTCGGCCGTGCCGAGCGAGTTCTGACCCGGGGCCGCGATGTCCCGGGTCCTCTGCCCGGAAGCCAGCACGTGCGTGACGGCCTCCTCGAGGAGGTTCGCCACATCCCCGAGCCCGAGCGAATACCGCAACGCCATCCCGAGGGAGCCGACCATCGCGAGGGGGTTGGCCAGCCCCTGGCCCGCGATGTCGGGCGCCGAACCGTGCACCGGCTCGTAGAGCGCCGCGCGGTGGCCCGCGCGATCTTCCGCTCCGAGTGATGCCGAGGGCAGCATCCCGAGCGATCCGGTCAGCATCGCGGCTACGTCCGACAGGATGTCGCCGAACAGGTTGTCCATCACGAGCACGTCGTATTGCTTCGGCCTACGGACGAGCTGCATGGCGCAGTTGTCCGCCAGCACATGCTCAAGCTCCACATCGGCATAATCGGCTGCATGCACCTGGCTGACGACCTCCTTCCAGAGAACGCCCGACTTCATGACGTTGTGCTTCTCGGCGGAGGCGACCTTGTTGCGCCGCTTGCGGGCGAGTTCAAAGGCGACCCGCGCGATGCGGTCGATCTCGCCTGTCGTGTAGACCTGGGTATCGACCGCACGCTTCTGGCCGTCCTCAAGCGTAACGATTTCCTTCGGCTCCCCGAAATACACGCCGCCCGTCAGCTCGCGCACGATCAGGATGTCGAGCCCCTCGACGAGCTCGGGCTTGAGCGACGAGGACGAGGCCAGTGCCGGATAGCAGATGGCCGGCCGGAGATTTGCGAACAGACCGAGATCCTTGCGCAGGCGGAGCAGCCCCGCCTCGGGCCGGTGTTCGTAGCGCACGCCGACCCATTTCGGTCCCCCGACCGAGCCGAAGAGAACTGCGTCCGCCTGTCCCGCGAGCTTCACTGTCGCATCGGTCACCGGGACGCCATGCTGGTCGATCGCGGCGCCGCCGACCACATCCCGCTCGACCTCGAACCGGCCGATGCCAGCCTGACTCAGAAGGTGCAGGATCTTCTCGACCTCGCGTGCGACCTCCGGTCCGATGCCGTCGCCGGGGAGGAACAGAAGCTTGTGCGTCGTCATCAAGGCGTGGCTCTAAGGAGAGACGATTGAGAGGCGGGTCTAAGCAGGCCGAACTGGTCTTGGCAATGAGGGCAGCGTCGCCGTCGGGCTGGACGGAGCGGTCGCGATCGGAGGCGAAATGACGTCTGGAAGGACACTGAGCATCGGAGCGGCGGAGGCGTTCGCGGCCCGACTTCTAGCTGCAGCCGGGGTGCCGGAACTCTCGGCCCATATCGTGGCCCGCCATCTCGCGAGTTCGGACAGCTCCGGTTACCAAAGCCACGGACTGAGCCTCCTGCCCCTGTATGTCGGCGAGCTGAGAGCCGGGCGCGTCAGCTCGACTGCCACCGGAACATGGGTGCAGCAGACCGGCCCGGTGCTGGTCATGGAGGGAGAGCGCGGATTGGGAGCGCCGGTCGCATACGCGGCGCTCGACCATGCGGGTGACCTCGCATTGCAGACCGGCGTCGCGCTCCTTGCGATCCGCAACGTGCATCATCTCGGCCGCATCGGCGGTTTCGCGGAGGCCGCAGCGGCCAGGGGACTTGCCTCACTCCACTTCTGCAACGTAGTCGGGCGCGACCCAGTCGTCGTGCCGACCGGCGGGCGCGAGCCCCGCTTCGTCACCAATCCGATCGCAATCGGCATTCCGCGTCGGGACACCTTCCCGGTCGTCCTCGACATCGCCACGAGCGGCATCGCCCTGAACAAGGCGCGGGTCGCCAACGATCGCGGCGAACAGCTCGAGCCGGGCTACCTGATCGATGCGGGCGGAGCTCCGACTAATGATCCGGGCGTCCTGTTCGGCGAGCCCCGTGGAGCACTGCTGCCATTTGGAGGGCACAAAGGGTCGGGCCTCGCCATCGTCGGCGAATTGCTGGCCGGAGCGATCACCGGTGGGCTGACGATCGCCCCGCGCAATCCTCGCGACGGCTCAACCCTCAACAACATGCTTTCGGTCTTGATCCATCCGGAGCACATGGCCGGCGCTTCCTGGAGCAGCGAAGCGGAGGCGATGGTCGCCTATCTACACACCAGCGCCCCGGTCGACCCGGAGCGCCCGGTCGTGGTGCCGGGTGAGTTGGAAGCATTGATGCGCGACGTGTCCGAGCGCGACGGCATTACTTACCCGGCCGGGATTTGGCACTCCCTCGAGACGCTCGCGGCTGATCTCGCAATCCCCCGTCCCGCCTGAAGCTGGCTGATTCGATCGGCGTTCAGCGGAAACTGTCGTAGCTGAGGATCGTGACACCCGGCTCGGCAGATGTGCCCTGCCCAGCGACACCCACCGGTTTGGCGATGTGGTCCCGACGGCGGAACGCGTAGCGCGCAATTCCGGCCCGCAGCAAGCTAAGTAGACTCTGCATGATCGCCTCCTGGCCCAAACCGGGGTAGAAGGTGTCAGACGGTCCACCACGCCGATGTGCGCTGGCGCACCGGCAGAAGGGCTGCTCAGCCCTGACGAGCCTTATAGCGCTTCTGCGTCTTGTTGATGATGTAGACGCGGCCCTTGCGGCGAACCATCTGGTTGTCGCGATGGCGGCCGCGGAGAGACTTCAGCGAACAGCGGATCTTCATGGCGCTCGTCTTCGGTCGAGCCGTCGTAGACTCGTATGGTTTCGTTCGGCAATGTCGGATAGCGACGGAGCCTGAGCACCGCCGCAAGGCGCGCTACATAATCTGACTTCCGCCCTTCGACAACCCCACGCCGGGTGGCTACGCGGACCTGCCGGAGCTAAAAGCCCGGCATTCTCACCAGAGTCGTCCCTCTATGACCTATGTTTTCGAGCCGCCGCCGGTCACCAGCCTCGGAATTGATGGCGAGGCTGCCCGCTTTCCGGTCCACCGGATCTATTGCGTCGGCCGCAACTATGCCGAGCATGCCCGCGAGATGGGGCATGATCCCAGTCGTGAGCCGCCCTTCTTCTTCTCGAAGCCGGCGGACACGCTCGTCCTTGATGGCGGCGACTTTCCCTATCCGGGCCAAAGCAGCGATGTGCATCACGAGATCGAGCTCGTGGCGGCTCTGGGCTCTGGTGGCGACAACATCGCCGAAGCCGAAGCCCTCGGCCACGTGTTCGGATACGGCGTCGGGCTGGACATGACGCGCCGGGACCTTCAGGGCGAGGCTAAGAAGATGGGCCGGCCCTGGGATACGGGAAAGGGTTTCGAGAGTTCGGCGCCGTGCTCGAACCTGAAGCGCGCCTCGGCGATCGGGCATCCCTCGACCGGTCGCATCTGGCTCGACGTGAACGGGGCCGTCCGGCAGCAGGGCGATCTTGCCGACCTGATCTGGTCGATCCCCGAGATGATCGCCTATCTGTCGACCCTGTTCACGCTGCAGGCCGGCGACCTCATCATGACCGGAACGCCGGCGGGTGTCGCTGCCGTGAAGCGCGGCGACGTGCTCGAGGGCGGCGTCGACGGTGTCGGCACGATCCGCACCGTCGTCATCTGATCTGAAAGCCTTGGCGGCGGGGAGCGTCCCCGCCTCCGGAGGCGCTACTCCTGCAGCATGCGCTTCAGGAGTTCCACCTCCTCGGAGAGGGATGCGTCGACGCCCAGCAGCTTTTCGATCTTTCGCACCGCATGCAGAACCGTCGTGTGGTCACGTCCACCGAAGCGGCGGCCGATTTCCGGAAGCGAGCGGAGCGTGAGCACCTTCGACAGATACATCGCGATCTGCCTAGGCTTCACGACCGCGGCGGTCCGGCGTTCGGACAGGATGTCCGAACGGGACACGTTGTAGCGCGAGGCCACGAGCTTCTGGATGTCCTCGATCTTGACCCGCTTCGGCTCGCGTGAACGGACGAGATCGCGGATCGCGACCTCGGCCGTCTCCAGCGTCACGGCCGTCCCGGACAGGGTGGCGTGCGCGAGCAACCGGTTCACGGCGCCTTCGAGATCACGGCCATTGGTGGCGATCGCGCGGGCGACATACTCGATCACGGCAGGGCTCACGTCGAAGCCCTGATGGGCAGCTTTCACGGCCGCGATGCGCTGATGCAGGATCCCGGCGCGAAGGCCCTCGTCGAGGGCCGAGATCTCGACCACTAGACCTCCGGCGAGGCGCGAGCGCACCCGCTCGTCCAGGCTCTCGAGTTCGCCCGGCGGGCGGTCGGCCGCGACGACGACCTGCCGGCCGGCGTCGATCAGCGCGTTCAGCGTGTGGCCGAATTCCTGCTGGATCGTCCGGCCCTGGATGAACTGGACGTCGTCGAGGATCAGGAGGTCGATGCCGCGCAGCCGCTCCTTGAAGGCGTGCGAGGTCTGCGCCTTCAGGGACGCCACGAACCCGTACATGAAGCGGTCCGCAGTCAGGTAGATCACCCGCCGCCCTGCCAGGCGGGCCTGGTTGCCGACGGCATGCATGAGGTGCGTCTTGCCGAGCCCGACACCCGCCTGAATGTAGAGTGGATTGTAGAGTGCCTGCGGCCCGTCGTGCCGTGCAATCCGCTCCGCTGCAGCCTGGGCAAGCGCGTTCGAGCGGCCGACCACGAAGCTCTCGAAGGTCAGACGCGCATCGAGCGGCGCCCCGGCGATCTCGCCTTCCTGGCGCATCGCGGGAGCCGGGAGAGCCGGTGCCTGGATCGGGGCGGCTTCGATGACCACGCCGTTCGTATGCATCCCGCTCGCATGGAAGCCGTTCGGCGTCGCCGCGGCCGCGTTGCGGCGGGCGAGTTCGGACGCCCTAGCCGTGACGCCTTCGCGGGAGCCGCTGCGCACGACGATCGCGATGTTGGCGACGGCCGTGGACTCGCTCCTGTAGGCCGTCAGCACGCGCTCGAGATAATGCGCCTCGATCCAGCTCTTCAGAAAGCGGGTCGGCACACTAAGCCGCGCGCAGCTCTCGGACACATCCTCCATCTCGAGCCGGGCCAGCCAGCTCATGAACACGTCTTCACCCAACTCCGCACGCAACCGCCGCTTCACGCGCGTCCAAGCATCCTCGCCCAACCCCGCCTCCTCATCGCACTCAGTCCGCTGACAGCCTCCAGCCAGCGGTCACGCCACTTACTCGACACGGCTTCGCCGTCCGGGCACAAATCTCCCGGTCACCTGGCGGGCCTGACGCGAATTCGCGCACAAGCCACCAGATTTGCAGCACAGCAAGACTTTCGAAAACGAACGCGTCAGAACAAACTAGCTCTACCAGCCAGTCCCATTATCGATCGCCTGCCCCGCTTTGACTCGCAATTTGCGACCGACAACGCTCTACTCCGCCAAAAGTGAGCTGTTCTGTCCACTACACGCTGGATCGCCTCTCGGGACCCGCCGTCGAGGCCTCAGGAACCTAGCCGCGGGGGCGCGAAGGCGCAACAGCCGAGTCGTGAGTCGGATGGCGTAGAATGCGGCTGTTGCGCGGATGTCGAGGGGGCGGACTCGCCGCAAACCCAAGGATTCACTGGATTTCGTGTGCCCAATCGGGATGCGGCGACGAGGCGGGGCGGACCGAAAAAACAATCCCGACGAGCCCCTCGGAACGGTCGTCGTGGACCGCCGGGGGCCTGAGTCTCGGCCTTTAGGGTCTAAGTCGTTAGACTGTCATATGTTTATCTGTTCGGGGGTACCCGAAGTACCACCCCGGCAGCACTCGACGGCGTCAAGTTGAACGGAAAGAGAACAGATCCGTCTTTTCGGCCTGTGTTGCCGAAGTCGTTCCGAAATCCGGGCACAAAAAAGCCCGGCGCAGAGGCCGGGCTGTTTCGTAGACAATTGATCGAGAATCAGGCGCTCAGGACGCTGATCCGGTGCGCCAGGCGGGATACCTTCCGGGACGCGGTGTTCTTGTGAACGATGCCCTTCTGGGCCGCGCGCATGATCTCGGGCTCGGCCGCCCGGAGGACTTCAGTGGCGGCCGTGCGGTCGCCGGCGACAATCGCCTCTTCGACCTTGCGGATGAAGGTGCGCATGCGAGAGCGCCGGGCACCGTTTACTTCGGTGCGACGGACGATCTTTCGCGCCATCTTCTTGGCCGAACTTGTGTTGGCCATGCGGAAAACCTCACCAATAAGGATCGGGCGCCCTTGGGCGACAACACGATCGCAGCTGATCTGAAAGCGGCAAGGACCCCGGCGAACGCGCCAGGGCACCTGATCGCGGGCTTATAGACCCCGCTTCGCGCTGAGGTCAACGCGCCCGGCCGATAAAACGCTCATGCGGGCGCGCGGGCTGCCAAGAAAGCCTTGTGCTCGGAGACGAGCTCGCCGGCGAGCGCCTTGGCGATGAGCGACCGGGTTTCATCCACGCCGTAGAGCGCGATGAACGATCCGAAGCGGGGGCCACGCGCTTCGCCCAGGAGCACCTGGTAGATCGTCCCGAACCAGGCCTGCGACACGCCGGGCCGCCCATCCGGGCTTTTCGACCTGCCGGAGACGTCCGGGAAGTGGCGCCGCCCGATATCGTAGACGGCCGCCTGCAGGCCTTCCGCATCGGTAGACCCGACCAGCGGGGCGAGGATGTCCGACAGGTCGGCCAGCGCGGCGCGCTCGGGCTCGGTGGCCGGCCGGTAGGCCTTCGCCGGCCGGACGAAGTCGCCGTAATAGGCTAGCGCGTGCCGGACGAGGCGCGCGAGCACCGGATGCGTCTCGGGCGAGACGCCCTCGGCATAGCGACGGATGAAGCCCCAGAGCACGGAGGGCTCCTCGGTATTCGCGACCGCGACGAGGTTCAGGAGCATGGAGAACGAGATCGTCGCCGCGCGCTCGCCCGAGCCCTCGACCATCTCCGGTGCCGGCGGCTTCCCGGCATGGATGTGCCAGACGGGGTTGCCGAGCCGGAGCTTCCAGTCCTGGCTCGGGTACTTCTCCAGGAAGGTCAGATAATCGTCGACCTGGCGGGGGATAACGTCGAAGAACAGCCGCTTCGCCTCGCGCGGCTTGTTGTACATGAAGAGCGAGAGGCTCTCGGGCGTGCCGTAGGTCAGCCAATCCTCGATTGTCAGGCCATTGCCCTTCGACTTCGAGATCTTCTGCCCCTCCTCGTCGAGGAACAGCTCGTAGTTGAACCCGTCGGGCGGCACGGCGCCGAGCGCTCTGGCGATCTCCGAGGAGAGCTTGACCGAGTCGATCAGGTCCTTGCCGGCCATCTCGTAATCGACGCCGAGCGCGACCCAGCGCATCGCCCAGTCCGCCTTCCACTGGCACTTCACCGCGCCTCCGGTAACCAGTGTCCAGACGATCTCGTCGGTCTCCGGATCGCGGTAGGCAATGCGGCCAAGAGCGACGTCCCGGTCCACCATCGGTACCTGCAGCACGATCCCTGTCCTGGGGCTGATCGGCAGGAACGGGGAATAGGTCGCGCGCCGGTCCGGGCCGAGCGTCGGCAGGATGATCGCCATGACGTCGTCATAGACGGCCAGCATCTTGAGGAGCGTGCCGTCGAAGCGGCCGGAGTTGTAATAGTCCGTAGCGGACGCGAACTCGTAGTCGAAGCCGAACCGGTCGAGAAAGGCCCGCAGGCGCGCGTTGTTGGCTGCCCCGAACGAAGGATGCTCGTTCGAGAACGGGTCGGGGACGCGGGACAGCGGCTTGCCGAGATGGGCCGACATCATGTCTCGGTTAGGCACATTGTCCGGCACCTTGCGAAGACCGTCCATGTCGTCCGAGAAGGCGACGAGCCGGGTCGGGATGCGGTCCTGCGTCAGCACTCGGAAGGCGTGGCGCACCATCGTCGTGCGCGCCACCTCGCCGAAGGTGCCGATATGCGGCAGGCCAGAGGGACCGTAGCCCGTCTCGAACAGCACCTCGGTCTTTCCGCTTGTCTCGAGACGGGCGACGAGCTTCTTCGCCTCCTCGAAAGGCCACGCGACCGCATTCTCGGCGGCGGAAAGGAGGTCTGGATCCGGGGAGGTCATCACGGGCCACATCTGAAGGCGTCTGCGTGAGATGTCTGCAAACGCGACCGAGTGCAACCTTCCGGCCACAGAGTAAGATTCCTCGAAGTCGAGCGGAGATGCCGGCTTCCCAGGCGAGGTGACGTCTATTCTAATGCGTCAGTAATCCCCGGAGTTGTCGTGTTTATCCAGGGTGGTGGCGTTCAGGTCGATCTCGCGGACACTGCCGTTCCGGTACTCCCGGCGGAAATCGCGTTTCTGGAGCGGCATGGCGTGCCGCGTGGGCTGCTCATCGATGCCGCGCGGCTGGCGGAGGCTGCCGGGGTCACGGGCGGCGTGGCGCTCATCCGTTCCGGACATCTTTCCGAGGACACGTTCTACCGCGCTCTCGCCGCCGAGGCCGGGCTCCACTTTGAGGGTGGGGACCTGGCGATCCATCCTCTTGCCCGCTTCCCGGAGGCCATCCTGACCGGCCTCGTCCCACTCCGCGCCGACGATCCGCTTCCGGCGAGTTACGGCTACGCTCCGCGCGGGCAGTCGATCGCCTACCTTCTGGGTCAGTCGGGCAGTCTGGCCGCCGGCATTTGCATTGCAACACCGACCGGTATTCGCGATAGCCTCATCGCCGGCCGCGGACCTTACATTGCCTCCCTCGCGGCCGACGGGCTTGCGGCGCGGCACCCAGAATTCAGCTACCGCGGCGGTGCAAGCCGGCTGCAACTCGGGCTCGCCTACGTGCTCGGTGCCGCATCCGGCGCCCTCGTCGCCACGGCCCCGGCCGACAGCTGGGCGATCGGCTCGATCCTTCTCGGGGCGGCCTTTCTCGGCTCGACGGCGCTCCGCCTCGCGGCCGTGCTGGAGTACGTTCCCGTCACGCCAGCCCGGTGCCCGCCTCGAACCCCGGATCGCGACCTGCCCGTCTACACGGTGTTGATCGCGCTTCATCGCGAGGGGAGGGTGGTGGGCCGCCTGCTTCGGGCGATCTCGGCCATCGACTACCCGGCTGCCAAGCTCGACGTGAAACTGATCATCGAGTCCGACGACCGCGAAACCGCTGCCGCCCTCTCCGCCATCCGGCTGCCGGGCTTTGTTGAGGTGATCGTTGCGCCACCCGGCGAGCCTCGGACGAAGCCTCGGGCCCTCAACGTGGCGCTCCCTCTCGCCCGGGGAGAGTTCGTCGCCGTCTACGACGCTGAGGACGTGCCTGACCCCGGTCAGCTCCGCCTCGCGGTCTCCATCTTCGAGCGGAGCGAGCCGGACGTTGCCTGTCTGCAGGGACGGCTCGTCATCGACAACGAGGCGGATAGCTGGCTCACCCGCATGTTCGCCATCGAGTACAGCGCCTTGTTCGACGTGACGAACCCGGCGCTGGCGCGGTTCGACCTGCCTGTTCCGCTCGGCGGGACCTCGAACCATGTGCGCCGTTCCGTCCTGCAGGCACTCGGAGGGTGGGATGCCTGGAACGTCACGGAGGATGCGGATCTCGGGATCAGGCTCGCGGCGGCGGGCTATCGCGTGGGAGACCTGCCCTCGTCCACCCTCGAGGAAGCGCCGCGCCATCTCGGCGCCTGGCTCCGCCAGCGCACGCGCTGGATGAAAGGCTTCCTGCAGGTCTCGGTCACGCATTCCCGACGGCCTATCGCCACCTATCGCCAGCTTGGCGCCGCCCGGGCCTTCGGCGCGATGGCCGTTTCGTTTGGGACGGTGGCCTCGGCCTTCGGCTTCCCCCTGTTCATGATCCTGGCGATCGATGCCCTTTGGAGCGGGCGCCTGCTGCAGGCCGAAACCCCGACCGAGATCGCGGGCGCGTCGATCGGGACCACCTTGTTCGCGGCCGGCCTCATCGCGCTGACGTTGCCGCCGCTCGAGGCGCTGCGGCGGCGCGGCTGGGTGCGGCTCCTGCCGCTCATCCCGTTGATGCCGGTGTATTACTGCCTCGTCAGCCTCGCAGCCTGGCGCGGCCTGTTGGAGTTCATTCTCGAGCCCCAGCGCTGGAACAAGACCGAGCATGGGCTCGCCAAGACCTCGCGGGCAGGGCTTCTCTGATGGGAGCTTGAGGCTCTAACTGCGTGACCCTCAGTTCCGTGCTAAGCGGCCGGCATGCCGCGTCCCGAGAGGCCTTCCGATCCGCCCCGGTTCGACGACCGGTTCCTCGCGGACCTGCATGAACTGCTCATCTGGCGGCGGGATGTTCGCCGTTTCAGCACGCGCGCGGTCCCGGCGGACCTCGTCGAGGACCTGCTCGATGCGGTCCAGCTCGCGCCCTCGGTCGGCAACAGCCAGCCCTGGCGTTTCGTGCAGGTCGAGAGCGATGCGGCCCGCGCCGCTATCCGCGGAAGCTTCCAGCGCTGCAACCGCCAGGCGCTCGACGGCTACGAGGGGGAGCGCGCGCAGCTCTATGCCGGCCTCAAGCTGTCCGGCCTCGACACGGCGCCACTGCAATGGGCCGTGTTCTGCGATGCGGAGACGGCCCAGGGCCAGAACCTCGGACGGGCGACCATGCCCGAGACGCTCGACTGGTCCGTCATCGGGGCGATCCACGTTCTCTGGCTCGTGGCACGGGCCCGCGGACTCGGCCTAGGCTGGGTCTCGATCCTCGATCCGGCGCCGGTGACGACCGCGCTGGACGTCCCGCAATCCTGGCGCTTCGTCGCCCATCTATGCCTCGGCTGGCCGGAGGAGGAGCATGCCGTCCCGGAGCTCGAGCGCTGCGGCTGGCAGTCCAGGACTTCGCTCGGCCGGACGATCCTGATCCGCTGACCCCCGGTCCGCCGCGGGGTCAAAGCCGCCGCAAGAGGTCCTTCGCGGCGTCCTCGGGCGGGCGCTCCAGGTTGAAGGCGCCGACGAATTGCCCGTCCTTGCCCATCAGGTAGACGAGCGAGGTGTGCTCCATCGTGTAGTCGCCGTCTTTCGTCGGGACCTTCTTGGCATAGGCGCGGTAGTCGCGGACGACCTTGTCGATGGCCGGGCGGTCGCCGGTCAGCCCGACGATGCGGGGATCGAAGCTCGACACGTAGCTCTTCATGATCTCCGGCGTGTCGCGCTCCGGATCGACCGTGATGAAGAGCGCCCGCACCTTGTCGCCCTTGTCACCCATGGCCCGGAGCATTTCCGAGAGCTCGAACAGCTTCGTCGGGCACACGTCCGGGCAATGCGTGAAGCCGAAGAACACGAGGTGCGGCGTGCCGCGGAAATCGCCATCGGTGACCGTCCGCCCATCGCCGGCCGTCAGCGAGAATGGTCCGCCGATGGACACCGCCGAGCCGCCGCGCGGCAGGACGGTGAGGTAGATCGCCGTGCCCAACGCGACCACGCCGATCGCTAGGGCAAGGAGTGGAAGCGCCAGGCGGCGCGCGCGGGAAGACATGGGCGAACTCGCGACGATGTGCGGGCTCAGCTAAAGCCGCATGTCAGGCTTGCCAAGGCGTCCAAGCGACGCCGGGCGGGCATTCTCCGCTGGCGTCAGGCGCAGGCTCGACCGGAGCATCCGCCGCCCACTTGCGTGGGCACCGTCCTTGGAGGTTATTGGGGCAAGAGGATCCGAACAGGGACAACATACGATGCGCATCGTCACCACGCTTGGAGCCGCGCTGATCGGGATCGTCGCGGCCACGGCGGCCTTTGCACAAGGCAAGACGGTCAAGATCGCGACCGAGGGCGCCTATGCGCCCTACAATTTCACGGCCCCGGGCGGGAAGCTGGACGGGTTCGAGATCGAGCTCGCGGCCGAGTTGTGCAAGCGCGCGAGCATCACCTGCGAGGTCGTGCAGCAGGATTGGGACGGCATCATCCCGGCGCTCCAGGCCGGCAAGTACGACGCCATCATGGCCGGCATGAACATCACAGAGAAGCGCGCGGCCGTCATCGACTTCTCGACGCCCTATGTGCAGGAGGCCGGCAGTTTCGGCGTCGCCAAGGACAATCCGCTCGCCAAGCTGCCGGGCGACGGCACGGTCTTCAACTTCGACAAGGACAACGCGGGTGCCGTGAAGGCACTTGAGGCCATGAAGCCGATGCTGAAGGGCAAGACAATCGGCGTGCAGGTCTCGACCATCCACGCGAGCTTCGTCGACAAGTACCTCAAGGGCACGGTCGAAATCCGCGAGTACAAGACGACCGAGCAGCACGATCTCGACCTCCTCTCCGGCCGGATCGATGCGATCTTCGCTTCCGCGTCGGCGATCCGCGGCACGTTCGAGAAGCCGGACTTCAAGGATTACACCCTGGCCGGCGCCCGCTTCTCCGGCGACGTGTTCGGTCGCGGCGTCGCGGTCGGCATGCGCAAGGGCGAGACCGACCTGAAGACGAAGTTCGACGCGGCGATCGCCTCCATGACGGCAGACGGATCGCTGAAGGCGCTCTCCATGAAGTGGTTCAAATCGGACATCACGATCAAGAGCTGAGAGGGCTGCGCGCTGGCCGCGAGAGCGGGACCCGACCTTCTCTCCTCGTGGGAGAAGGTCGACCTCACCATGGCGAGGGTCGGATGAGGGTCAGGCGCCCGACCGCCACCTCGCCGGTCGTCCGTCAGCCCGCAGCATGACCTATCTCGACC
>CAXUKK010000026.1:4481-13954 GCA_964251455.1 uncultured Enterovirga sp. | reverse complement strand
GCTTCCTCAATACGCGCCGGCTATTCCGGCCGATCGGCGACATCACGGGCGCGATGGAGCGGCTCTCGGCGGGAGATCTCGAGACCGAGATCCGCCACACCGGGCGCGCAAACGAGATCGGCCGGATGGCGAGGGCCGTCGAGGTGTTCAAGGCGAACGGCCTCGCGCTGCGCGACAAGGAGCGCGAGGCGCTCGAGCACCAGAGCACGAGCGAGGAACAGCGCGCCCGGCACGAGGCGATGCGCGACGCCGCTGCGCGCGAGCAGCAGGCCGTCGTCTCGGCCATTGGGACGGGTCTCGTGCACCTCGCGGAGGGCGACCTCGGCTACCGCGTCGCGGAACCGTTCCCCGGCGAGTACCGGAAGCTGCGGGACGACTTCAACTCGGCGCTCGAAGCTCTGCAGGACACGATGCGGACGATCATCGGCCGGACGCAGGGAATCCATTCCGGCAGCCGCGAGATGAGCGGCGCGGCCGGCGAGCTCGCCAAGCGCACGGAACAACAGGCTGCCGCCCTCGAGGAGACTGCCGCCGCACTCGACGAGATCACGGCGACGGTGCGCAAGACGGCCGAAGGCGCCAATCACGCCCGCGACGTCGTTTCCGCCGCGAAGGGCGACGCCGAACGATCCGCCGAAACCGTCGGGCGAGCCGTCACGGCCATGAATGCCATCGCGCAATCCGCAAAGCAGATCGCCAACATCATCGGGGTGATCGACGAGATCGCCTTCCAGACGAACCTTCTGGCGCTCAATCACGGTGTAGAAGCGGCCCGCGCCGGAAAGGACGGAAGGGGCTTCGCCGTCGTGGCCTCGGAGCTGCGCTCGCTCGCGCAGCGCTCCGCTGATGCCGCCAAGGAGATCAAGGCGCTGATCACGGCATCCACCAGCCAGGTCGCGTCCGGCGTCGATCTCGTCGGCGAGACCGGCAAGGCGCTGACCCGCATCGCCGCCCAGGTCGCGGATATCAACGGCGTCGTGGCCGAGATCGCGGCGTCCGCCAAGGAGCAGGCGACCGGCCTCGCTGAGGTGAACACGGCCATCAACCAGATGGACCAGGTCACGCAGCAGAACGCCGCGATGGTGGAGCAGTCCACCGCCGCCAGCCACTCGCTTTCGGAGGAGGCCGAGGAGCTCTCCGGTCTCGTCGAGCGCTTCAATGTCGGCGAGGTCGTGGTCGTGCGGCAGCTTCGACCGGCAGCCGCGAGGCCCCGCCCCGTGCAGAGCGCTACCGTGACGCCGCTGCGCCCTGCCGGCGGGCGCGGCGGCGGCGCCATGCGCAAGCCGCAACCTGCTCCGACGGCCGCGACGGAAGAGGACTGGGAGGAGTTCTAGGGCAAAGTTCGACCGGACGCCGCGTCCGGGCCTTGATCTTGCTCCAAGCCTCCGCTCCCCAACGGCGCAGAGGCGAGACATGGACACGACGAAGCTCCAGGCGCTGAGGGAGCGCTTCGCAACCGCGCATGGCGGAGACGTGCTCGACCCCGAGTTCCGCCGCGTCGCCGACCTCGTCTTCGCGGGTTCGGACCGACGTCCCTGGCCATTTGCCGACGTGGCGACGTTCGCGAGCGCCCCCTACCGGCCCGACGCTGCGCAGACGAACTTCGCCGGGCTCGACGTCGCGATCCTCGGCATCCCGATGGACCTGGGCGTCACGAACCGCGCCGGCTCCCGCCTCGGGCCGCGTGCCGTTCGGGCCGTCGAGCGGATCGGCCCCTACGAGCACGTCCTCAAGGTAGCGCCGCTCGGCGAGGCCCGCGTCGCCGATATCGGCGACCTGCCGATGGGGAGCCGCTTCTCGCTCGAGCGCTGCCACGCCGACATCGAGGCCTATATCCGCCGCATCGTGGAAGCTGGCGTGAAGCCGCTCTCGGTGGGCGGAGACCACTCGATCGGGCTGCCGATCCTGCGCGCGGTCGGTCGCGATCGCCCGGTCGGCATGATCCACATCGACGCTCATTGCGACACGTCGGGCGAGTACGAGGGGTCGAAGTTCCACCACGGCGCGCCGTTCCGGCAGGCCGTCCTCGACGGCGTGCTCGATCCCGAGCGCACGATCCAGATCGGCATCCGCGGCGGCGCCGAGTACCTCTGGGAGTTCTCCTACGCGTCCGGCATGACCGTCATCCACGCCGAGGAGGCGGTCGAGATGGGGTTCGCGGCCGTCATCGCGAAAGCCCGCGAGGTGGTCGGTGATGGCCCGACCTATGTCAGTTTCGATATCGACAGCATCGATCCGGGCTTCGCGCCGGGCACCGGCACACCCGAGGTCGGCGGCCTGATGCCGCGCGAGGCCCTGCAGCTTCTGCGCGGCCTCGCCGGACTGAACCTCGTCGGGGCCGACGTCGTCGAGGTCGCGCCCCAGTACGATGCGACGACAAACACCGCGCAGGTGGCGGCCCAGGTGATGTTCACGCTCCTCTGCCTGCTGGTCCGGAGCCGCTAGAGCCTCGGGTTGTCGCAATCTGAGTGAAGCGCGCGACGCGCTCCCTCTCCCCGATGGGGGGAGGGTTGAGGTGAGGGGGCTGCGCCCTCTCCGGAACAGGTCGCTTTCCCCTCACCCAGTCGATCGCTGCTGCGACCGACTGGCCTCCCCCGCCAGGGAGCCGGCGGCACCCGCGTATCCGGATGAGATCCCGCCGCCTGCGTGCCCGTGATGACACCCATCACCCCCTCGCATTTGACACGGACCGCAACCACAATAGATTCAATGCGATGCCGCCCGGCTGGGCGGCTTCTTTCGTTTTCGGATCGCGTCGATCCACCTCCGGAGGCCAACCTTTGCCCTCGCCTCACGCCTCGTCCATCCTGCCGACCTATGCCCGTTCCGCCCTCGTCTTCGAGCGAGGCGAAGGCGCTTGGCTCGAGACGACGGACGGCCGACGCGTGCTCGATTTCGGGGCCGGGATCGCCGTGAACGCGCTGGGCCACGCCCATCCGCATCTCGTGGAGGCGCTGACCACCCAGGCCGGGAAGGTCTGGCACATCTCCAATCTGTACCAGAACCCGGACGGCGAGCGGCTGGCGAAGCGCCTGACGGACGCGACCTTCGCGGATCTCGTCTTCTTCTCGAATTCGGGCGCGGAGGCGCTCGAAGCCTCGTTCAAGATGGCGCGCAAGTACCATTCGGCGAACGGCCAGCCCGAGCGTTTTGGGATCATCACGTTCGAGGGCGCATTCCACGGCCGCACGCTGGCGACGATCGCGGCAGGCGGGCAGAAGAAGTACCTGGAGGGCTTCGGCCCGAAGGTCGAGGGCTTCGACCAGGTCCCGTTCGGCGACGACAATGCGCTGAAGGCCGCGATCGGGCCGGGCACGGGCGCGATCCTGATCGAGCCGGTGCAGGGCGAGGGCGGCATCCGGCCCGTTCCGACCGAGCGCCTGCGTTGGCTGCGTCAGCTCTGCGACGAGCGCGGCCTGCTCCTGATCTTCGACGAGGTGCAGACGGGCGTGGGCCGAACGGGAAAGCTCTTCGCGCATGAATGGTCGGGGATCTCGCCGGACATCATGGCGGTGGCCAAGGGCATCGGCGGCGGCTTCCCGATGGGCGCGTGCCTCGCGACCGCGGAGGCCGCCAAGGGCATGACGGCCGGCACGCACGGCACGACCTTCGGGGGCAACCCGCTCGCCATGGCGGTCGGGAACGCCGTGCTCGACGTCGTCCTGGCGCCGGGCTTCCTCGACCATGTGCAGCAGATGGGGCTGCACCTGAAGCAGCGCCTGGCGGAGTTGAAGGACCGCCATCCCGCCGTGATCGCGGAGATCCGCGGCCAGGGCCTGATGATGGGGATCAAGACCCACATCCCGAACACGGAGCTGGCGAAGGCGGCCGAGAACCAGGATCTCCTCGTCATCGCGGCCGGCGACAACGTCGTGCGGCTCCTGCCGCCGCTCATCATCGGCGATGCCGAGATCGGCGAGGCCATCGGCCGGATCGACCGCGCCTGCACGACGCTCGAGGACGAGATGCGACAGCCCATGAAGGGAGCCGCGGAATGACGCCCGGCAACCCGCGGCACTTCCTCGACCTGACGGATTTCTCCGGCAGCGAGCTGCGCGCGTTGCTCGACCGGAGCGCGGCCCTGAAGAGCCGCCGACGCAAGGGCGAGCCGCCGGCCGAGCGACCCCTCGCCGGCAAGGTCCTGGCGATGATCTTCGACAAGCCGTCGACCCGGACCCGCGTCTCGTTCGACGTCGCGATGCGCGAGCTCGGCGGCGAGGCGATCGTTCTCACGGGCCAGGAGATGCAACTCGGGCGCGGCGAGTCGATCGCCGACACGGCCCGCGTTCTGTCGCGCTATGTCGACGGCATCATGATCCGCATCCTGGATCACGACACGCTGCTCGAGCTCGCCGCGAACGCGACCGTGCCGGTGATCAACGGGCTCACCAAGACCTCGCATCCGTGCCAGATCATGGCCGACGTTCTCACCTTCGAGGAGCACAAAGGGCCGATCCGCGGCCGCACGGTCGCCTGGGCCGGGGACGTGAACAACGTCCTCGCCTCGTGGATCCAGGCCGCCGGCCGGCTCGACTTCAAGGTGAACGTCGCGGCGCCGGGCGAACTCCTGGCCCGCCACGACCTGAAGGCCTGGGCGGCGACGACCGGAGCCGAGCTCGAGGTCACCAGCGACCCCTTCGGGGCGATCCGCGATGCGGATGCGATCGTGACCGATTGCTGGGTCTCGATGGGCGACGAGGACGAGCACAACCGCCACAACCTGCTCGCGCCCTACCAGGTGAACAGCCGCCTCATGGCAGCCGGCCTACGGGACCCGATCTTCATGCATTGCCTGCCCGCGCACCGCGGCGAGGAGGTGACGGACGATGTCATCGACGGGCCGCGTTCGGTCGTCTTCGACGAGGCCGAGAACCGCCTGCACGCGCAGAAGGGCATTCTGGCCTGGTGCCTGGGAGCATCCGCCTGATGGCAGAAATCCGGCTGGAAGGCGCGGACGACGTCGTTCTCCCGTTCTCGGTGGAGCCGCTGGACGTGCGCGGCCGCGCCGTCCGGCTCGGCGCAGCGTTGGACCAGCTTCTCGCCCGCCATGCCTATCCGGACCCCGTCGCCCGGGTGCTCGGCGAGGCCTGCGCCCTGACGGTGCTGCTCGGCTCGTCCCTCAAGTTCGAGGGACGCTTCCAGTTGCAGACCAAGTCCGACGGTCCGGTCGAGATGCTGGTCGTCGATTTCGACGCGCCCGACCGCCTGCGCGCCTATGCGCGCTTCGATGCCACGCGGCTGGCCGAACTGTCGGCCCATCCGCGAACCGGCGAGTTGCTCGGCCAGGGCATCCTGGCCATGACGATCGACCAGGGCAGCGATGCAAGTCGCTACCAGGGCGTGGTCGCGCTCGAGGGCCAGGGCTTCGAGGAGGCGGCGCACCAATATTTCCGGCAATCGGAGCAGATCCCGACGCGCGTCCGGTTGGCGGTCGCCGAGGAATTCGCCGAGGGCCGGCATTCGTATCGCGCCGGCGGCCTGCTCGTGCAGTTCCTGCCCTCCTCGCCCGAGCGAGCGCGGCTCGCGGACCTCGATCCGGGCGACGTGCCGGAGAGCTACCGGAGCCAGGAGCCCGGGGAAGACGATTCCTGGGTCGAGGCGAAGGCGCTCGTCGACACGGTCGAGGATCTCGAGCTCGTCGATCCGGCCGTGTCCAGCGAGCGGCTGCTCTACAGGCTCTTCCACGAGCGCGGCGTGAGGGTGTTCGAGGCCCAGCCCGTGCACGAGGAGTGCCGCTGCTCGCACGAGCGCATCATCCGCATGATGCGCAATTTCTCGCCCGAAGACCGCCGCGACATGGTCGGCGATGACGGCCGCATCGGCGTGACCTGCGAATTCTGCTCGCGCGTCTACGACCTCGATCCGGCCGAGGTCGAGGCCGAGGTCGCCAGCGAGGACGCGGGCTGACGGATGGGGGAGGCCGTGGGCGGTCGTGAGAGCGAGGTCCGGGCCGCTTTCGCCCGCCAGGCGGATTGGTGCGCCAAGCTCGGCTCGCCCTTCACAAGCCGGCTTTGCGAGGTGCTCGGGCGCGAGCTCGACCGCAAGACGGAGGTGGGCCGCCGCGTGCTGGACTGGCCGGGCAAGCCGGACGCGCTGAACGATTCCGTTCCGCTGCGCCTCTGCGGTGGGCTGCATGGCCTGGTGCGGGCCGGACGCCTCCCGGAGCTTGCGGCCATGTATCCGCCGAACACGCTGCCGGACGCAAACAGGCTCTGGCCGGTCTTGCGGGACGCCCTTCGGGACGGCGACGCCGACATCCTGGCATGGCTCGACCTGCCGCCCCAAACCAACGAGGTCGCCCGCTCAGCCGTGCTGACCTCGGGGCTCGCCGTCGTTGCGGCCGAGACGGGGCTCCCGCTTTCGCTCTACGAGCTCGGCGCAAGCGGCGGGCTGAACCTCCTGCTCGACCGCTACGACATCCGGCTTGGCACAGCACGGTTCGGTGATCCCCGTTCTGCCGTGAAGCTCGCGCCGGACTGGGAGGGGGCCGACCCGCCGCAAGCCGGGTTCCGGATCGCAGAGCGTCAAGGTGTCGATATCAGCCCGGTCGACATACTCGACGAGAGGGCGCGCGAGCGGCTGCTCGCCTATGTCTGGCCGGACCAGCCGGAGCGGCTGGCGCGCCTCGAGGCTGCCCTGGCGATTGCCGCCGAGGAGCCGCCTTCCTTGGTCAAGGGCGACGCTGCGGATTGGCTGGAGGAGACCCTCGCCGCGACGTCCGAGCCCGGCACTGTCCGGGTGGTGCTCCACTCCATCGCGTTCCAGTATTTCCCGGCCGGGACGCAGGAGCGGATCGCAACGCATCTGGAGAGAGTCGGCGCATCCGCTCGGACGGATGCGCCGGTGGCGTGGCTGCGCTACGAGCTGGAGCAGCGTCAAGGCTCGCCGACACTGCGCCTGCGCCTTTGGCCGGGTGGGGAAGACCGCCTCCTGGCCCATGCCGACGCGCATGGGCTGAGGGTAAGATGGGCGGATTGACTGTTGCCCCACTCCGGGCAGACTCGGTCCAGGAGAACGAAATGGCGTCCGCTCGTCAGGTCACGGTCACGCTCGAGGACGATCTCGATCGCTTCATCGCGGAGGAGGCCGGACGGCACGGCCTCGGCTCGGGAGCCTTCATCGAGCGTGTGCTGCGTGCGCGACTGGTTGGAAGCAGACTGCAGACGCTCGATCAATCGCTCGCGCGGGGGCTGCAGGATGCCGAGGCCGGGCGCGTGATTCCTCTGGACGAAGCGTTCGAGCGGCTCCGTCGGGAGCTGGACGCCTGAACACCCGGCCTTCCCGTGAAGGTCGTAGTCACGGAATCGGCTCTGTCCGACCTGGTTGCGATCGGGCGTTTCATCGCCCGAGACAATCCCGGTCGGGCCAAGACTTTCGTGCGCGAGTTGCATGATGCCTGCCGACATCTTGGGGAGACGCCCTTGGCGTTTCCGGAAGTCAGGACCAGAACCAACCTGGGGCTTCGGCGACGACGGCGCGGCGAGTACCTGATCTTCTATCGGGTGACGGACAGGGTGGAGGTCGTTCACGTCCTCCATGGCGCCCAGGATTACCTGTCGCTCATCGACACGGAGCGCTAACGCTTCCCGCAGGCCTCCGCCAGCCGGCGCATGAAGCGCTCGCCCTCTTCCAGTTCGTCCAGCGTGATGTACTCGTCGGGTTGATGCGCCCGGTCGATCGAGCCCGGGCCGCAGACCACTGTCGGGATGCCGGCTCCCTGGAAACGCCCTGCCTCCGTGCCGTAGGCAGCCGTGACGGTGCCGTTGCGGCCGGCGAGTTGCTTGGCGAGCGTCTCTGCCGTGGAGCCGGGTTCCGGCGCGAGGCCGGGCACCAGCACCTCCCGGATCGTCTCCACCCTGCCGAACGGCCCGAAGCGATTGAGCCGTGGCAGGACGGTCTCCTGCACGAACCGCTCGAGCTGTGCCGGAATCTCGTTCGGATCGAGGTCGGGCAGGCCGCGGAACTCCCAGTTGAGGCAGCAGGATTTGGGCAGGATGTTGCGTGCCGTGCCGCCGGCGATCCGGCCGACATGCACGGTCGTGTAACCGGGGTCGAAGCGGCCGCTCGGGTCGCCGCGCGCCATCATCTCGTCGGCAATCCGGTTCATCTCGGCGACGATCTCCGCGGCCGCCATGACGGCGTTCGCACCGAGATAGGGCTTTGCCGAATGGGCTTCGAACCCGTGCACGGTCGTGATGAAGGTCGCGACGCTCTTGTGCGCGTCGACGACCTCCAGGCTCGTCGGCTCGCCGACGATCACGGCGGTCGGACGCGGCAGGTCCTGGCCGAAGCGAGCGATCGTGTCGACGACGCCGAGGCAGGTCGTCTCCTCGTCGTAGGACAGCATGATGTGAATGGGCGTCGTCAGGCCGGCGGCGAGGAAGTCCGGCACCGCCGCCAGCGCGAGCGCGTCGAAACCCTTCATGTCCACGGCACCGCGACCATGGGCACGGCCATTCGCGACGCGGAGGCGGAAGGGATCCGACGTCCAGTCCTGCCCTTCGACGGACACGCAATCCGTGTGGCCGGACATGACCACGCCGCCGCGATCGGTTGGCCCGATCGTCGCGAAGATCGCCTCCTTGTCTCCCTTCCCGTTCGGCACCCGCCAGAAGGGCACGCCCCAGCCGGCCAGGTACTCGGCGACGAAATCGATCAGCGGGATGTTCGACTTGGAGCTTTCGGTATCGAACCCGACGAGATGCTCGAGCATCTCAAGCGTCGTGTAACGCCGGCCCGCTGCGGAGCCGGTCAAAACGCCTGCCTCAATGGATCACCCGTTTGACGAAGGGGGAGTCGAGCGAGAAGGCCGGGATCTCGGCCCGGAACGTCTCGCCGGAATCGGCGATCATCGTGTAGGAGCCCTGCATCGTGCCGTCCGGCGTCGTGAGCGGGCAGCCGCTCGTATACGTGAAGCTCTCGCCGGGGCCGAGCGTCGGCTGCTCGCCGACCACGCCGGCACCGCGCACCTCCTGGATGTTTCCTTCGCCGTCGATGATGCGCCAATGCCGTGAGCGCAGTTGCACGCGCTCGGTCGACATGTTCGTGATCTCCACCGTGTAGGCGAAGAAGAACTTGCGCTTCTCGGGCTGGGATTCTTCCTCGACGAAGCGCGGCTCTACGCAGACCCGGATGCCCTGCGTCGTGGCCTTGTACATGGGTGGAACCCCTCGCGACGAACTTACCCTAGGTAAGACTCGGCCGGGGCCGAGGTCAACGCGACCAACAGGCCGTTACCCAATCTCCTCGCGCAGGATCTCGAGGTCGAGCCACTCCGTCTCTGCCGCTTCGAGCTCGGCCGCCTTGCGGGCGACGGCCGCGGAGGCTTTGTCGAAAGCGGTGCGGTCCTGCGCGAACAGGGCTGGATTCTCCAGCCTCCCCTGCAGGTCCGCGATCTCCTTGGCGAGCGTCGCGATGCGTCTTGTCAGGGTCTTCAAGGCGTGCTGCGGGTGGAAGCTGAGGCGCTTCGTAGC
>CAXUKK010000026.1:2770-4471 GCA_964251455.1 uncultured Enterovirga sp. | reverse complement strand
GGATTGTGTCGCCGCCGCCACGGTCGGTTGGCTCTTGGCCTTCTGTTGGGGGGCACGCGCCGGTACCCCGCGGGCGGCGAGGTCCGCACCGCGCTGCGCCAGCATGTCCGTGTAGCCGCCCGCATATTCGAGCCAGCGCCCGTTGCCCTCGGGCACGATCACCGAGGTCGCGACCCGGTCGAGGAAGTCGCGATCGTGGCTGATCAGCAGGATGGTGCCCGTATAATCGCCGAGCATCTCCTCCAGGACGTCGAGGGTCTCGAGGTCGAGATCGTTCGTCGGCTCGTCGAGGACGAGCAGGTTGGAGGGTTTCGCCAGCGCGCGGGCCAGCATGATGCGGCCCCGCTCGCCGCCGGAGAGCACGCGGACGGGCGTCCGGGCCTGCTCGGGCGAGAACAGGAAGTCCTTCAGGTAGCCGATGACGTGCCGGGCCTCGCCCCCGACCGTGATCATGTCGCCGCGTCCCTCGGTCATCGCCTCGGCCAGCGTGTCGTTGGGGTCGAGGTTCTCGCGCCGCTGGTCGAGCGCGACCATCTCGATCGCGGCACCCAGCCGTATCGTCCCGGAATCCGGCTTCGCCTTGCCGGTCAGAAGATTCACGAGAGTCGTCTTGCCGGCACCGTTCGGGCCGACGATGCCGATCCGGTCGCCGCGTCGGACCCGGGTGGAGAACTCCGCGATGATCGTCCGGTCCCCGAAACCCTTCGTAACGCCCTTCGCCTCGATGACGAGCGTGCCGGATTGCTCCGCCTCGGAGGCCGCCATCTTCACGTCGCCGGTCGCCCGGCGGTCCGTGCGGCGGGAGTCGCGAAGTTCCGCAAGCCCCGCCATGCGGCGGACGTTGCGCTTGCGCCGGGCCGTCACGCCGTAGCGCACCCAATGCTCCTCGGCGGCGATCTTGCGGTCGAGCTTGTGCCGCTCGAGTTCCTCCTCAGCGAGGACCTCGTCGCGCCAGGCTTCGAAATCGCCGAACCCGCGCTCGATCCGGCGCGTACGGCCCCGATCGAGCCAGACGGTCGCGCGCGACAGGTTCGTGAGAAAGCGGCGATCGTGGCTGATGAGGACGAGTGCCCCGCGCTGCGTCTTCAGTTCGGTTTCCAGCCACTCGATGGTCGTGAGGTCGAGATGGTTCGTCGGCTCGTCCAGAAGCAGGATGTCGGGATCGGGCGCCAGCGTGAGGGCGAGCGCGGCGCGACGCGCCTCGCCGCCGGACAGCGAGGCCGGGTTCTCCTCGCCCGTTAGCCCGAGCTCGCTCAGCAGATACTGGGCACGGTACGCCTCGTCGCCGGGCCCGAGGCCGGCCTCGACATAGGCGAGGACTGTGTCGAAGCCCGACATGTCGGGCTCCTGCGGCAGGTAGCGGATCGTGGCACCGGGCTGCCGAAACACCTCGCCCCGATCCGCTTCCATCAACCCTGCCGCGATGCGCAGCAGCGTCGATTTGCCGGAGCCATTCCGCCCCACGAGGCAGACGCGCTCGCCCGCCCCGACTGAGAGATCGGCGCTCTCCAGGAGCGGCGTCCCTCCAAAGGTGAGAGAAACGCCCTGAAGCGACAGAAGAGGAGGAGGAGCCATTGAGCGGGGTAAAAGCTTCGGATTGTGCGGGGCGAGCGTCGGCGTCGTATCACGAATAGGACCCCGGAGGTCAGCGCCGACGGAATGTTCCGCCCGGGCGGACGTCTCTATCCCGGATTAGACGTT
>CAXUKK010000026.1:0-2760 GCA_964251455.1 uncultured Enterovirga sp. | reverse complement strand
ATAAGGAAAAACTGTAAGGTTTGCGGCGGCGATAGTCAGCGTTTCGCCCATGAATCAGGCGATGGCGGGGCATGCTCTCCTGCCATCATGTTTTCCCTCGCCTCGGCGCCGCCGGCGCGACAGGCTTAGGATCACGGCTCTTGGGTCATCTGATCGAAGGCGGGCATCAGGCCCGTGCGGACGGTACTCTTCCAACTCTCGGCAGAGGCGGGCCGAACTCGTGAAGTATGAGGTCTCCGAGGGAAAACTCTTCCTGCGGCGCGAGCCGGACGAGAAGCAGCCCATCCTGTCCCGGCTGGCCCGCATCGAGGGCCAGGTCCGCGGCCTCCGCCAGATGGTCGAGAACGATCGCTACTGCGGCGAAGAACTGCAGCAGGCGACCGCGATCACGGCTGCCCTGCGGGAGGTCTCGCTGCTGGTCCTGCAGGACCACCTCAAGGCCGGCATCGACCACGCGGCGGCCCTTCAAGTGCGCCAGGGCGACGACGAGGGCGTGAAGACGGCCGTCACCGAGATCACGACCCTGCTTCGGGCCGTCCTGAAGCAATAGGCTCCGGCTTGGCAGGCTTTGGCTCGACGCTCAGCGCTGGGTGAAGCGGCGGAAGCGCTCGGAATCGGATTTGCCGAACATGGCGTCCGGTGGCCCCTCGGCTTCGATGCGGCCGTTATCGAGGAACAGCACGCGGCTGGAGACGTCCCGGGCGAACCCCATCTCGTGCGTGACGACGAGCATGGTCCGGCCTTCGTCCGCGAGCTGGCGCATGACGCGCAGCACCTCGCCGACGAGTTCCGGATCGAGCGCCGAGGTTGGTTCGTCGAACAGCATCACGTCCGGCTTCATGGCCAGAGCACGGGCGATCGCCGCGCGCTGCTGCTGGCCGCCCGAGAGATGCGCCGGATAATGGTTGCGCTTCTCGGCGATGCCGACCTTCGCGAGCAGTGCCTCCGCCTCGGCCAGGCACTCCGCCTTCGGGCGCCGCTGCACATGCACGGGCGCCTCCATGACGTTCTCGATGACGGTCATGTGGCTCCACAGGTTGAAGCTCTGGAACACCATGGCTGCCCGCTGGCGCAGCCGCTCGACCTGACGCCGGTCGGCCGGCTCCGTCCCGTGCCGCCCTCGTTTGAGCGCGATGCTCTCGCCGGCTACCCGGACCGTGCCCTCGTCGGGCACCTCGAGCAGGTTCAGGCACCGCAGCAGTGTCGACTTTCCCGAGCCGGAGGCGCCGAGGATGGAGATGACATCCCCGCGCTGCGCCTCGAGCGAGATGCCCTTCAGGACCTCGAGCGCGCCGAAGCGCTTGCGGATACCGGTCACGGAGACGATCGGGTCAGGCATGCGCGGCCTCATCCGCGATGGGCTCCCGCGGTGCGGACCGCAGATGCGGTGAGAGCCAGTATTCCAGGCCCAGGATGGCGCGCGTCATGGCGATGTTGATGAGGAGGTAGATCGACCCGGCACAGATGAAGATCTCGATTGCCCGGAAGGTCTGCGCGATGAGTTTCTGGGCGATGAACGTCACTTCCGCGAGCGTGATCACAGAGGCGAGCGAGGTTGCCTTCACCATGGAGACTATCTCGTTTGAATAGGCCGGCAGCGCCTGCCGAAGCGCGACCGGCCCGACGATGCGCCGCGCCAGCGTGATCCGGCCCATGCCGCAGGCGCGCCCTGCCTCAACCTGCCCGTGCGGCACTGAGAGGATCGCGCCGCGGATGATCTCGCCCGCATAGGCAGCCGTGTTCAGGGACAGCGCCAGCAGCGCGCACCAATAGGCCTCGCGGAAGAACCACCACAGCTCCCAGGCCTGGAGGGTCGGACGGAACTGGCCGAGCCCGTAATAGATCAGGAAGACCTGGACGAGGAGAGGAGTGCCGCGGAACACGAAGACGAAGGCACGCGCCGGCCAGACGAGCACTGCGCGGCCGGACAAGGTCATCAGGGCAAGCAAGAGAGCGAGCGCGCCGCCGCAGAGCACGGACCATCCGGCGAGCTTCAACGTGAGCGGCAGGCCGGACAGGAGCACGAGCCAGGTCTCGGCCAGGAAGGCGAAATCCATCAAGCCCGCCTGACACCGCGCATGGATCGGGCCTCCAGGCGGCCGAAGCCGTAGGTCGAGACCGTGGTGATCGCGAGATAGAGCGCGGCTGCCGTCAGGTAGAACGGAAACGGCTCCCGCGTGGAGCCGGAGCCGATCTGCGACTGGCGCAGCAACTCGATCAGCCCGGTCACGGAGATCAGGGCGGATTCCTTGAGCACCAGCTGCCAGACATTGCCGAGCCCCGGGACGGCGTAGCGCAGGACCTGCGGAGCGATGATGCGGCGGAACATGAGGAAGGGCGCCATCCCGACGGACCGGGCGGCCTCGAGCTCGCCCTTGGACAGGGCCTGATACGCGCCGCGATACACCTCGGCCTGGTAGGCGCCCGAGATCGTACCGAGCGCGAGCGCGCCGGTAGCCAGCGCCGGCACGCCGACGAAACCCTGACCGCCGAGCATCCGGGCAATGCCCGTCAGCGCGGCCGAGCCGCCGAAATAGAACAGGTAGATGACCAGGAGGTCCGGCACGCCGCGCAGCAGGGTCGTGTAGCCATCAGCAAGCCAGCGGAGAGCCCTCACGCGCGACAGCTTCGCCCAGGCCGCGAGCGAGCCGAAGATGCCGCCCGCCAGGAAGCCGAGAACGGCCACGACGACCGTCATGCCGGCCGCGCGCAGCATGGCTGGCCCCCAGCCGGTCGGGCCGAAGCCCATGAGGTCGAGAT